>JANQRM010000507.1 GCA_028284565.1 Anaerolineae bacterium
ATTTTTAGGCATCGCTACCAAAATATTTCACCATGGGAATGGAGCTGTCTGGATTGGGATTTCCCAAAACTACATACCCCAGCCTGGAATAGAAGGACACGGCATTCGGACTAGCGTCGAGATGTGCTGAAGATCTTCCCGTTCTTTGAATCTCGGTCTCTGCAAACGCCATAAGAGACGAGCCTATACCTGAGCCAAAAACCGAGGAGTCTACGTAGAGTCCCATAATCCTGTCTTCTTTTACCTCGACCCAACCCATAACACTCGACGCTACCTCTACCACCCAAACACTATTTTGGGTAATCGCTCGTGTGGCGCGATCAGGTTTCGCAGATTTTGCCCATCGATGCGTTGCGGCATACCCAAAATCATCGGCAAGACTCATAATGGCATTCCAACGTATCGCCAGTAATTGCTCAGCATCGTGGAGAACTGCGGAACGAATGTGCACAGGTTTAATCATAGAATTCGTCTAACGTCCTGACTCACCGAGTCACGATGAACAACAGTTACAAGTCTTGCCGCCATGGACTTTAGCGTAATTTTTTAGACATCTCCCTCTAGCATGGGAAGGTACTTATCGATTTCATCGTCGGATGCCTTCCAATTGTCTCCCCTAACCTCATGAAGTTTGACAAGGCCAAGCAGCGACAATGGATCCTCAGCGATATACTCGTCGCTGTTACCAGAAGCCGTCCAGGCCATCTCTTGATCGGCGTTCACGACTCGCGAAGTAATGGTGAATCCCATTGACTCTAATGCAAGAATTGCCGGAACTTCAACATTCGCCATAGATGCAATTTTCATAGAAAAAATTTTTTCTTGGTTGTTTGATGCCTGATATCCCGGTGAACGGAACTCGGTGAATAAGGTAAATCTCCAAACCTTCACAGTCCATGGTTTCGGTTCAAGGGGTTGTTAGTCAGAATTTTTGATACGGGCATCGTCCTTCATAGAGGTCCTGTAAAACTGAGGATCACTTAGAAGATCTTGAACAACACGATCGTCAAGCAAGTCTCGATGCCACCAATGATTACAACTTTCTTCTCGTTCGTTGCTGAAGATGCGACCTTCCGCAGTTCCAAAGAGCGACACCAAGAATCGCAAATGCTGGTGTAATTCTGTTTCCGAAATGGATTCAATCCATTGATAGATTCGAAAGGTTGTCATACCGTCATCCCGTCGCATTGATTGGATGTGTTTTACCGTTGGATCATCATCCGACAATTCGGCATGGGTAATGGCGGCCATGAATACATCATCATCGATACCAGCTTGGTGAGCAAGTTCAGAAAGTGTGTGGATGAGGGTGCGTTGTTCGCTAGCTGAAATTTCTTTAAACCAACTTTCAAAACCAACAAAGTCGATCGTCCCGCGAACGAGTTGATTGAGGCGTATTAGATCGGGAAGTTCCATCTTGTGATGATACTTGACCTTGCTGTCTAATATTTCAATATCAACTACCGTCGCATGTTCGTACCATTAGGAAAAACGATTTGGCGGTCGAGTGTAACTTTTGATAATACAACTGTTTTGAGATCAAGATTGGGATAATCCCCACTCATCACGCTTCCGTTTTCCTTTAATTGAGCCTATTGGCACACACACAAGACAACCGCAGTACCATTTCTTGTGAGAATCTGGCTGATACCGCCAACCCACAACTTGC
Source organism: Anaerolineae bacterium (assembly GCA_028284565.1). The sequence goes on from JANQRM010000507.1 coordinate 1,670, forward strand.
GGCAGTGACTTTACCCGATGAATCTCGTTCTTTTCAATTTTGCGAGGGATATAAACCTGATATCCTTCCGAATTCTCTGCGTGCATGATGATGTCGATTGCTGAATCAGCAGTCACTTCAATATGGCGCTGATTGTAGTGACCAACGAGCACTAATTCATCATCAGGAATCCGAAAGTAAACACCTGAAATTGTGCGCTGCCCGCACCGTTTCAGCTCACGTAGCCATTGATGGGAAATGTAAAACTCTGGTGTCACGGGCATAGCAAAGACACCGCCGGGATACTCATCCGTACTTCGACACGGTTTGATGCCGGTCCGCTTAATCGATGCGATGTCCTTCTCAGGGGCAAGGTGTACGAACATTGCCATGTCACAACTCCTTACAAAGCGACAGGAAACTCTGCGCCAGCAAAAAAATTCTAGTACTCAGCCTCATGTCCAAAAGCATGATAAATGCCATTTGTCGGTGCGGAAAAAATTATATCTAATACGCCTTGAGCACCCTCTTCGGCCGTGTTTTTGGCATCACTAGAACCCGAGTCAGTACAGAGTAGCCCAGGTATGATCGAAATAACTAGATTACTGGATAACTTGTCATCACCAGCAAGGCACAAACTCAGCATATTTTGTGCTGCCTTTGCAATCCGGTAAGCATAAGAGAACCCCTTACGATTAAAATCTCCTCTGGCGTTTAACTTAGTGGAACCTAAACGAGACGTGATATTGACGATTTTGGAGTTGTCAAGATAGGGGCAGAGAACTTGAACAGTCTTGAATGCACTTACACAGTGGAGTTCGAACTGGCTTCTTAGTTCATTTACATCGATAGTCTCGATATCGAAACCCGTTGCACCAACTCCTGCATTGTTGATGAGTACATCTAAACGAGAAAATCCTTTGTCGAGAAAAATGTCTTGAAGTAATTGTGGATATTCTTCGGAAGTGATGTCAGTAGTTAAGTGAAAGTAGTTGTCATGATTAATTGGACAAGGGGAACGAGAAACACCAATGACTCTATAATTTCGGGACAATAATTGCTTAACCAGCTCTAATCCGAGGCCCTTTGATGTACCTGTAATTAGTGCAGCATTCATTTGCAGCTAACTAAAATTTAGGAGGCAATTTACCTCTTAACATGACATAAGTTGATAGCTCGTCTCATCTACAAGCCACTCCAATGCTACGTTAGCACCTCTAGCTCAAGGCTCCATGTTATGGGAATTACCCGATATCCAACCTTACAAATGAATTAGAGGTTATAGCAGGAGATCTTGGCACAGTTGCCGAAAATGATCGCCTCGTTTCTCAAAATTTTGATACTGATCAAAGCTAGCACAAGCAGGAGATAGGAGCACACTTTTGGCTTGGAGCAACGGGGCCAATTCAGTGGCTCTAGTAATCGCTTTGTCCATTGTTTCCACAATTTCATAATCGTTATACCCAATTGCCTTAAGACGCTGGCTAAAGGCATCGGCAGCGTTGCCAATCAATAACACCTTAGCCGCTTGGGACTGAATGGTTTGCAGCCATGCCTGATCGTCACCAACTTTGGCTTCCCCACCCGCAATCAGAATGGCAGGACTATTCACCGCAGCCAAGCCAGTTTGGGCTGCTTCATAATTGGTGGCCTTGCTGTCATTAATAAAATCTACGCTCTGCCAGGTACAGATATGTTCCAGACGATGGGCCACACCAGGAAACGTGGATACAGCAGTTGCGATCGCATCCTTCCAAATCCCCGCCAAA
>JANQRM010000514.1 GCA_028284565.1 Anaerolineae bacterium
ACCACCGACAATTGTACGGCTTGATGCGAGAAATTATTTTGGCAACGATACAAAATCGCTCGATCCGTAAAGAGTGACACCCAACAACGACGAATGGCATCCAGTAAATCAACTTCGCCAATGATATTGAGATAGGTATCTTGTTGTCCTGCAAAGGATGCATCGGGCAAGTCCTCCGCCGTTGCGCTAGACCGCACAGCATACGCTTGATCTTCGCCGATCGGTCGCCAATAGTCTCTGACAGCATTCACAATAGATAGTGGGATATCGACTCTCAACAAAGCCTCACGAACTTGTTGACCAACCTCACGCGCTCTTTCCACATCATCGCTCGTGACCGTTGCCAACAAAGCGTAGAGTTCATCTATCCCTGAGTAAGACTCGACAAATTGTTGAAAAGCCCGTGTTGTGAGACAAAATCCGGCGGGTATCGGGATGCCAGCATGTGTTAATTCGCCAAGGTTCGCACCTTTTCCGCCTACCAATGATAAGTCAGTCGCACGAATGTTTTCAAATGAAAGGATGAGTGACTGTTCAATCAAAATAAGTCCTTAGCACCAAGAATCAAAAAGATACAGCCAAAGATTAGGGGCATCCAAATGCCAACAGGACGACTATACGTATCCAGTGTCTGTTTAATCCAATTCAGGCGCACACCAGCCGTTTCTGGAAAAGCAAAATAGATACCAACAGGGACAATTACAGCCAAACAAAAGACAAGAACATCCAGCAGGACAATCAAAAGTTTTGAGGGTAAAACGAGGTCACTAACAAGCAACACAGAAATAGAAGACATGAAAATCGCCAAATTCTTGAAATTAACGACTGTCACAACAGCACCGATCACAAAGGCTTTAGCAGGTGTAATCTTGTCCAAAAGCGTGAAGAGTCGCGGTGGTTGTTTCTCGATGGAAGGGGGTTTTCGCCAGTTGCGCCAACTGACCCACAAGAGTAGTAGCCCCAAAATGATCAACACAATCGACCCTACGAGACTGGGTTCTTCTGCAGGTGTTTCTGTTGCCGTGTAGCTATAATTCAACACCACAGCCGATACACCAATCACGGTATATGCCCCGACATAGCCTAACACATAGCCGATGCCATTACGCCAACCCTGCTCTGAAAGGAGGAGCAGAATAACAATCGTAATTGACCCGAATGACAAAATGCCACCCGATGCCAAAACCAGCGATTGAATGAGTACAGGAAACATAGAGGGCTTTCCCTAATAAACTACCACCATTGCCAAACTTAGAACTATGCAACCCACTTTTGGTCACCAGTCAATATGGCAACTGTTAAATAATGTTCAAAAATGCAAGGTATTACCATAACTAGTTCTTAACAATATAGCCGAACTCGTCTGACTTGTACATCAACGTCAAATGATATGAGATTGCTCAAATGCCTCCTGATAATAGCAATCACTCCTAACGCTTTACCGATTACATCCCTACGCCGTTTCCCAAAATAGACTATCCTATGTTATACATAGGCTGACCGCGGTTCATTTATTCGGTTATGTTGGGAAAATAAGGAGTAAGACCATATGACACGTTTCAAAGCGTTATCGTGGCGCGTTGTCGTGCTGGCAACCTGTCTACTGCTACTGGCGGTTCCGGTACTCGCGCAAGGTGGGGTACTAACCTACGGAGGCGGCACCTCCGGCACCTTCTCTGCCACAGCACCGCTAGCTTTCTACTCATTTACAGGCAATACAGACGACTTGGTATCCATTCAGGTCTTAGCTTTGTCGCCGGGTTTACAGCCTGCCATCGCCTTGAATGCCCCCAATCAACAACAACTGGCATTTAACGCGGGCGACCCCTTCAATCCGGGAACAGCACGCATTACCTATAAACTAACACAAACCGGACTCTATACAATCCTCGTCAGTAGCAACGGAGGGACAGGGGATTTTGCGGTTCGACTGGATGGCGGTCCCGCACCACAAGCCGTCCCAGTCTCAGACAACGCCCCCTCCGAAACCACACTCGACGCAACCGTCCAATCACAGGTCTTTTCAGTACAAGCCAATCCCGATTCCATGACGACAGTGACCATTAGTAGCAATACACCGGGCTTTGAATTCACAGCTGTTGTCCGTAACAACAACGGGCAGACAATTGCCACCTTCGTCGGCAACGATACTCAACCCATACTAGCAACCATCCCGCAAGGAACCGGGACATTTGATATTGAAGTGCGCCCCTCGATTCCAGCTACACAAGGCAATATTCAAGTCACCATCGGGCTTGTAACACAAACTGATGCGCCCGTTCCGCCACCGCCAACTGCCACAGTGGATGCCCCACCAGCGACCACCGAAGAAGCTCCCGGACCCATCGCAACAGAAGAGGTGACAGACGCTTGTCGCGCGGTGAACGCAAGCAACAATGCGGTGAATGTCCGTAGCGGACCCGGTACGGCTTACAACATCGTGGGTACGTTCCAGCCTAATACAGAGCGTGCTGTCATAGGTGTCAATACCGCCACAGGCTGGTATGTGATAACAACCACAACAAGTGGTCAGGGCTGGGTTCTAAACACGCTAGTGACTCTCGTTGGCAATTGTAGTGGATTGACCGAAATTCCCGCACCAGACCCATCCGTGATTGCGACTCCAGTACCGCCCACCGCGACCTATACGCCAACCACAGGTGCAGGACAGCCAACAGCGACCTATACGCCATCCTACACGCCGACTACAGATGCGGGACAGCCAACAGCGACTCCCACACCATCCTACACACCAACATTGACACCGCAACCACAGATTGCACCTGAAGACCCGCGCTTCAATAATCCCTTGACCATTCCGCTGGATAGCACCGCATCTGTGTTGGACTTTGTGTCCTATCCGGGTGGGGATACAGAAGATCGTGTCGCATGGGACATCACTGGCATGAATTCCAACTCATCATTGCCCGGTGGACGCGCTAGATTGGTGATTTCCGCGACCTGCTTTGGTGAAAATACCGACCAGATTCAATTCTTCACAGGAGGGAATACCTACGCCTGTGGTCAAACCATTGTAGACCGAGAAGTGACCTTCAACTCAAAGACCGGCAGTGTCGTCATTACGGCTGTCGGCGGTCAAGGCACTTACGTCCAATGGGTACTGACAGGCACAGCAACCCGCATCAATAATTAGCAATTCTCACAGGGGTGATGAATAACTCATCGCCCCTATCCTATGATAAAATAGTCCCTATTGCTTGATTCGTGCCAGCGAGCATAAGGGGATAAATCGTGACCAAATCACCCATCCCAACCTTTCAGTTTAGCCCCAAGCGCCTCGCCGATATCCCCTTCGAGATTGTGCGCTTTGAGGAACTCCCAGCAATAGCGACTCGTCCCTCCCCCCGTCGTCGTACTTTCTATGAGATATTCTGGATTAACGAGGGCAGTGGCTCTCACCACATTGATTTTGAAGCATGGGAAATTACCAAAAACTCCCTTCACTTTATTACCCCCAGACAGGTCACCTTCTGGGATGTTGAGCGACAAGTCAGTGGCTATGCCCTACTCTTTACACCAGATTTCTTTGCCACCAATCTCTTAGAGCAAGTCACCTTGCAAAGTTTCGATTTTTTCCATCACTCAACCCGAAAACCCATAATTGAGATAACAGGGACAGTCGTGAACCGCTTTAATACCCTTTGTGAGGAGATGGTATCGGAATACACCAGCGAACATTACGGACGTTTTACACTCCTGCAATGTCAATTGACGACACTGCTCATTCATATCCAACGGCACTATACACATATGAACCCTATCACTCACAAGTCCTCTAGCGATAAATTCATTGATGATTTTCGTCAACTGATTGAAGAACACTTTCAAGAGGTAAAAAATATACAAGATTACGCGCGGATGCTGAATGTGACAGCAGGGCATTTAAGAGATGTCACAAGGGACAAATTAGGAGTCACCCCCAGCTATTTACTGAATCAGCGCATCATACTTGAAATCAAACGCCTGCTAACCCACTCCGAAACAACCATTGCAGAAATTGCTCAACAATTGCAATACGATGACCCCTCCTACTTCTCACGCTTTTTCAAACGCGAAGCAGGCATAAGCCCAACCGCTTTCCGGCAACACATCCGCGAAAAGTACCAGCATTCCCACGATTAATCTCTTATCGCCCCTCATGATTAACATTACTCTGTAAATGTGTACACGTCTTTAGGTCAACTATCATGAGGAAAATTCAAGCCATGAAATATAAACTATGGACTGTCTTTTGTACAATTATCGTGGCAATGACGATTTCCGTCTCTGCCCAAGATGATGGGGCTACAATCGATGTCTTTGAGCGCGAAAGTGGCTTAACAGTAACCGTACAAGATTTAGGGGACGTTGTTGTGCATAGCTTAACTGCACCCGAAGCGGTTTTTGCCAATAGCACTCACATTGTGGAAACATCCAATAGCTTAGTCTTAATCGATACCCAATTCCTGCTCCCGCTTGCCCTCGATTATCGTGCCTATGCTGATAATTTAGACAAGCCGATTGAACACCTGATTATTACACACGCACATCCCGATCATTTTTTGGGTGGTGAAGCCTTTAATGATGTGGATATTTATGCTTTGGAGGAAGTGGCAGAGGCAATTGCTGAAAATGGTCAGGCAGAAGTGGATGAGAAACAAGCAGATTTCGGAGAGGCGATTGCCAGCACATTTGTCGTACCCGAAGTATTAGATATAGACGAAGTAGAAATCGATGGGGTAGTCTTCCAGTTTGAAACAGTAGTCGATGCTGAAGCAGAAATTCAACTGGTCACGACTGTACCTGAGTATGGCATCGTCGCTGTTGGTGATATTGTATATAGTGGTGTTCATTTGATTCTGGCTGGTCCCCCACCCACGTGGATTGAGGCTCTTGAAAACTTACAAGCCAATAGCGAGGACTACCCTATAGTGTTAGCAGGTCATGGCTTGCCGGGAACCCCTGAGCTATATGATGACAATGTCGCTTGGTTATTCACAGCCGCTGAACTGATGGGAACGGTTGATACCGGTGAAGAATTCAAAGCTGGTCTCGTTGAAGCATTCCCTGATTTGGGAATGGATTTAGCCATTGATTTTGTTCTGCCATTTTTGTTCCCTACTGACGAGTAGAATACATCCCGCGATGCCGAGACTCTCAATTAGGGGAGTCTCTCCATAATCCTCAATCATGAGGCATTATCCTAATAATCTATACAGTACTGTCAAAGATTTGAAGTCGCTTGATCGTAATATAGATATTATTGTCAGCATGTTGGGAAGTTTGGAAAAAAGTATATACAAGGTGCTGGGAAGAGTTTGACCATCATTAAACATTAAGGAGGAAGACGTTGAAAATAGCAATAACAGCCGCGAGTGGGCATTTAGGAACAGAAATCGTGAAAGCAACTGTTGCTTTGGTATCAAAAGAAAATGTAATTGGGTTAGCGCGAACACCAGATAAAGCTAAGAATCTCGGTATTGAAATCCGTCCCGGTGATTACAATGACAAAGGTAATTTAGAGAAATCATTGCAATCTGTGGACACACTACTATTGGTGTCAGGGATGGATGCCCCTGAAAAGCGCATAGAGCAACATCGCAACGTAATCCAAGCGGCTCTAGAACAAAGGTGTAAAAAAGATAGTATACACCAGCGTTCAGGGAGCAGAAGAAGGTACTCCCTTTTCGCCTATCATCCAAAGCAATCGACAGACTGAGCAGGATATTCGCAGTAGTGGCTTGGATTGGGTTATCGGGCGCAACGGGATTTATATCGAGCCGGATATTGAATACATTGAAACTTATAAAAAAATGGGTGGAATTTTTAATTGTGCTGGTGACGGTAAATGTGGCTATACCACGCGTCCAGAGTTAGCCTATGCCTACGCGAGAATGCTAACCGAAGTTAAGCACAATACTCAAACCTACAATTTGCACGGCGAAGCAATCACCCAATACCAACTTGCAGAATATCTTAATAGTGCTTTTGGTACAGATTTAACCTATACCCCGATGACCGTAGAAGAATACCGTGAGGAGCGAATAGCTGAACTTGGGGAATTTCTAGGCACCGTTATCGCAGGAATTTATCAAGGCATTCGAGAGGGAAAAGCTGACAACACCAGCCAATTTTTTGAGGCGGCAGGTAGAGAGCATGTAAGCTGGCAGACCTATTTTGCAAACATTGAATCAAATGCCTAATGCTTAGCGATGCGCTCATTGAGTTATGTAAGCGCATAAATCAAGATTCGACAATACTCTTGAAAACCGAGGCGACGATAAATGCCTTCGCCGATTTCTGTGGAGTGTAACACGCCGATACGATAGCCAAACTGTCGGGCGGCTAAGAGTGCCGTGAGTGTAACCGCATTCCCCAAACCCTGTCGCCTCGCTTCGGGGATGGTACTCACCCCATAAATCCCAGCAGCCCCAGCGGCAAGACAAAGGAACGCTTTTGCCACAGGCACACCATCTTGATAGACTAGCCAGCGTCGCCCAGCCTTGTCTGCGCCAAATCCATATTGCTGATTGAACTCGATTGCGAGGTCTTTACCTTCGGGTGGCAGTTGCCATTTCCAAGCAATCAGGTCAACATATTGACGCAAACTTTGACTATCCGTCACTTCTCGAATCTCTGTACGAGGTGGCAATTCGCTCAGTGTCGGTAGCTTATCTAAATCCATCGCCATACCGACCAGTTCTTGAACCATCGTAAAGCCATGAGCCACTAGTCGGTCAGCCATATCTGCCGGTTGAGTGGAAGGGTTGATAGCCCATATCATTTGGGCGTTGCGCGATTGGAAGTACGCGACGGTCTCTTCAATTTTCGCATCAACGTCACTGTCATCCCAATTGGAATACATAATCCCGTTATAGGGTATGTAGGGAATCGCAGAGGCAACGCGCACAATGG
>JANQRM010000522.1 GCA_028284565.1 Anaerolineae bacterium
GGGTCAGCAAGAAGCCCATGCTGGTTTGGAGCGTTAAGGCTGTGCCAATGAGTTGCTTTTCTGCCAATTCACTGACGCAAGCTGAGAACTGGGCGGAATCCGCGACGATGGCGAATCCCCAGATGAGGGCGACAATCGACAACAATATCGGACTGCCTCCAAATAAACCACCGATAGCGATAGCACAGACTCCGCTAATCACGAGAGAGGTCGTGGTGATGGTGGTGCGTCCCCAACGGTCAGCCAATTTCCCAGCGAGTAGACTGCCCAATCCGCCAACAGCAATTACGGCGAAACTCATCCCACTGGCATAGACTGGATCGACTCCGACAAGGCTGAAACTCGCCAACAAAAAGGCGGGCAACCACGTCCACATGGCATACAATTCCCACATATGCCCCAGATAACCAAGATTTGCCAACATCACATCACGGTCACGCAGAAGTTGTCCGATATGTGTCCATTTGAACTTGGGCGAGGCGGATTTATAAGGTCCTACGTGGATGAAGAAGTAGGCGATAATGCCACTGAGTACGGCTAATCCTGCCGCGAGATAGAGGACAAATTGCCAATCTTGCACACCACCGAAGACAGTCAAAAGATGAGGGGAAGCTGAGCCAATCGCTAAAGCACCGACCATCATGCCAATCGCTAAACCTCGGTCTTCCCGTGTCCAAGTAGCAATCAGTTTCATGCCTACGGGATAGACTCCGGCGAGAAATACACCGGTCAAAAATCGCAGAATTAAAGCAAGTGCCAATCCATCAGCAATCAAAGGAATCAGAGCAGTCAAGACAGCCGTAGCCAGTGTAGAAAAGGTGAAGAGTTGTTTGAAGGAGAGACGATCTGCAAGTGTGAGGACAGCCGAGCCAAATGCGCCAACGACAAAGCCAATCTGTACGGACATGGTGAGCCATGCCACGCCGTTTTCATCTAATTGCCAGACATCAACCAGTGCCGGAGTCACAGCGGAAGCCGAAAACCAAACCGCCATTGCCAGCAGTTCCGCCAGTGAGAGTAGCAATAACATGCGCCATTTTTCAGACATCATTCACCTCTTCATTTGTAGCTGGATTATGACAGGAAGTTGTTACAAATTCGAGTATCTTGACGAAATTATTTTCAGACAGTTTGCTATAATAGGCACGAGAGTTGATATGAGGGCAATTGAATGGCAACGAATCGCGTCCCACGTAAATGGACGGTTGAAGAATATCTCGCTTATGAAGAAGAAATTCAAATCCGTCATGAATTTATTGATGGTGAAATCTATGCAATGTCTGGTGGATCATCCAAGCATAGTTCGATTATTGTGAATTTAACTATGACTTTGGGTGGGTTGTTACGGGGATCGACTTGCCGTCTTTATTCATCTGATTTGCGTGTCAAAGTTAGTGCAGACAAATACCTCTATCCTGATTTGAGTGTTGTCTGTGGAAAATCTCTGTTCAGTGATAAGGGTGAAACGATGTTGCTAAACCCTGTTGTCATTATCGAGGTCACATCCCCCTCCTCGAAGAGCTATGATAAAGGTTTGAAGGCAGAATTCTATCAATCGTTACTGTCTCTCCAAGCCTATCTCGTCGTTGACCAAGATCGTCCCTATGCGACTTTGCAACTGCGCCGTGAGCATTTTTGGGCAACCTATAAATTTGATCAACTTGATGACATCATCCCGCTAGACGTACTCGACTGTGAATTGCCTCTAAGTGAAGTTTATGATGGTATCGAGCTTGATAGCTGATTGTAAGGCTATGATGTCAGCTGAATCATGAACACGACAAAGGCAATTGAGATTGCCACAATGATGATGACAAGCAAGATAATAGGCAAGGTTGACCTGCCAAGTCCTTTTTCGAGATAGGCATCTTGAGGATTGTCGGCATTATAATGGACGGTGACAGTTGAACCGACAGGGTAGCGATTTAAGGTCTGTTGGACAATTGATCCAAAGGAACTGCGAACCATCGTCTGTGAAACTTTGTTATTGAAGTAGGTTTGTCCGTTGACGTAGTATTGATAGGTGACATCAGGGAACTGAATGGAACTGCCTTGTGTCCCAGAGAGCGTTGTGCCGATTTCTGATTTGACGACTGTACCTGTTGTGGTTTCCCAGCGTGCCATAGCTTGTTTCCCCTTCTCTCGAGATTGCAGTATAGCATGAATCAAAAAGACAGATGGAGTGCATCTGCCCACCAAATTGTCAGGGTTTTGTGCAAATTAGTCGTTGTCGTCGGACTTGCGCTCTAATTGTGGGCGACTGGTTGGGAAAATGGCATACAAATAGCGTAATCGGGAGGTATTATCCAACTTGGCTTCGTGATTGGCTTCTGAGACTTTCATGTACTCCGTCATAAGGTCATGGACTTTGGTGCGGAACTCAACCACTTGCGCTTCGGTCAAGATAAAGCGTCCACTGGCAAAGCTCAAGCCACAAGGGTCGAGTTCATCATCGTCTGGCGTTTCATCCAGAACAATGGCTCCATCTTGCAGGCTTTGGAACAAGTCGGCACGGGTGTCATCAATAACGCTATTTAGGGTGATTTCAATGCTTTCACTCCCGCCCGGTGTTCCCGGTGAGAGCAAGCCTTTTGCGACACGGAAGGTCTTAGCAGCAGTTTGATAATGCTTCTCGATGATGCCAGAGACCACGCGCGTATCGACGAGTACGACCAAGTTATGCTTTTCGAGTTGCGTGATGTGGTAGTAGAGCTTGGTTGGGGGCAAGTTAAGGGCTTCAGCGACTTGCTTGACGGTCCCGCGCTCGACGAGCAATTCTAAGATTTGCAGACGCAGGGGGTCGGATAGCACCTTGAGGGCATCCAAATTATCAATGACGATTTCTTCTGCAAGTTCAAAATCCGTCTTGGGTTCTAACGGGCTGGTCATGGTGACTTAATTACTCTTCCAATGATATTCACAAACATTACGATATACGCTTATCATACCAATATCCACCCTCAACTACAATAAACCATCATCGGGAATATGACGATTGGCATAGGCGAGGTCGCCATCTAAATGGACTTGTAGGTTATAGCCATCGCGCAGGGGCTTGGGTAGGTCAATTTGAATCGCACGGTCAAGCTCAATCCCTACTTGTGACCACTGGAATTGCTGTCCGTCGGCGGATTCGAAGATGACAGATAGGTTGAAGGGGGTGCAATCTTTCGCTTTTTCACAAGGGTTGAAGCGCATGTGAATCTGTGATTCAGATAAAGCCACTTCTTCCATATACGTCCATTTGCGATTGAAAAGATGATAATCCCGACGTGGGGTGATTTTGTCGCGCCATTTGCGCCAGATGTCATCGGGCAATAGATATTTCAGTGTTTCATATTCCGCAGGGGAGCGTACCCAGATGAGTTGTAGACTTTCCAAGCCGATGCTGTCTGGGATAACAACTTGGGCTTCTCGACAGCGCATGATTTCCTCGCGTTCATCGGGCATGAACCACGAATCATGATAAATCTGGTCGAAGGGAAGTTCATTGAAGAATGTGGGTGTCTTGAAGGTCTTCTTCACGTTTTCGGGATTGCCATCGCTAAAGCGGGATTCGGGATGGCAGACAATCGCTTCCATATCGAAAAGGAGATAAACAGGAATCGGGCAGTAATCGGCATCGAGGATGTTGGCTTGGGGGCGGAAGCCTTCATTGCGAAATAAATCGGGGGTGCGAGGGCGGAAATAGAGGCGCACGAATTTGTCCCAACGTGTTTGGAAATCCTTGCCAGCCTCCACTGCGGAGACGAGTTCATCGGATTT
>JANQRM010000524.1 GCA_028284565.1 Anaerolineae bacterium
AATCGCATTCGCGCAGGCTTACGCTATGCCCTCAATCATCTCTCCAACGATGGACACACCTTCGCACCCCGCGAATTACTCCTAGAAACGACCAAAGAACTACTCGGTGTGGAGGATGGCACACGTATCCAAGCCGTACTCGATGTGCAGTTGCTTCAAGACAATCTCAAGCGCGACCAATTCACCGATGAAGACGGACAACTCGTCGATGCCATCTATCTCCCAATGTTCTATTACTCCGAAGTTGGCTCGACCAAAATCCTCAAGCAAATCGCTTACAGTGAATCCAAAATCACAATGGAGCATCAAGATACAGATTGGGCGGGCTTCCTCCAAGACCTCAGCGACCAGAATGATGTTGAGCTCACCATGCAACAACAAAGTGCCGTCCGACATGCCCTGATGAGCAAACTCTCCGTCCTCACAGGCGGACCCGGCACAGGCAAAACCACCACACTCCAAATGGTGATTCACGCCCTTCAAGAAGACGGTTTCCGCTTTGCCTTGGCATCACCTACCGGACGCGCCGCCAAACGCCTGAGCGAAGCCACCGGACACCCAGCCAGCACCATCCACCGCTTGCTTGGCTTTTCTCCGGATGGGGGTTTCGACCACAATGAAGACAACCCCCTAGAGATTGACATGCTCATCGTTGATGAAGCCTCCATGATTGACCTCATCCTGTATTACAACCTGCTCAAAGCCCTCGAACCAACAACGCATCTGATGCTCGTGGGGGATGTTGATCAACTACCGAGCGTCGGGGCAGGGAATGTCCTGCGCGACATGATTGACAGTGGCATTGCGCATGTCACCCGCTTAGGACAGATTTTCCGCCAAGATGAGATGAGTCACATCGTCGTCAATGCGCACCGTATCAACAATGGCGAAATGCCCTACGTCGATAACGAAAGCAACGACTTTTTCTTCTTCAATGTTCCCAACCCCAACAACACAGCAGAGATGATTGTCGATGTCGTCACCCGCCGCGTCCCAGAACGCTTCGGCTTCGACCCCCTTGAAGATATCCAAGTCCTTGCACCCATGTATCGTGGACCTGCCGGAGTCTCGGCACTCAATTCAGCCTTACAACATGCCCTCAATGGCGATTCCCGCATGGCACAGAAAAAACTCTTTGGCTTGACTTTCCGTGTGGGCGATAAAGTCATGCAGACCAAAAACAATTATGAGAAAGATGTCTTCAATGGCGACATCGGGCGTTTAATTGGTATTGACTTTGAAGATAGCTCCTTCGAGATACTGATGGATGGTCGTTATGTCTTTTATGAATTTAGCGAAGCCGACCAACTGATTCATGCCTATTGCATCAGCACCCATCGTTCACAAGGTTCAGAATACCCTGTCGTTGTCATGCCCATTCTGACGCAACACTATATGATGCTCCAGCGCAATCTGCTCTACACGGCGATTACTCGTGCCAAACAACTTGTCGTCCTTGTTGGAGACCGCAAAGCCACTTACATCGCCGTCAACAATAACAAAGTCGCCGAGCGTCATAGCGGACTTTTGCCACGCTTGCAGGGGCAATAAATTTATTCATCTAAATATTGCGAGTAATCTGGTCGTGGTAAAAAAACGGCTAACTGATCTTTTGGAGTGATCAGTTTTTCGATTTCCGCATCGGTTACTTCTTCCATTTCATCATAGGCTATTTCTGCACCATCTTCGAGATCTTCATAGATTTCAACCAAACCTCGTAGCCCCCTGAATGTAACGGTTACTAAAATTCCTTCTGCATCAAACTGCTCGAAATTATAGTCCTGCCCGAACTGAAGTGATTTTGTGTAGGCTTCTTCAGCATCACTAGCATTGACCAGAACCCAATTGATGTGGATCAAACTAGTATCACTATCCGCGGCTCTGATTTCTTGTATAAGTTCAGCAAGATACCACTTTTTGTCTGGTTTCTTTTCCATTACATTCCATAATAGTGTGATAGGATAGGTATTGCCTTCATTAACATCTTTCACTGCTTGACGCAGATTCGCAATAACATCCACCTGTTCATCTTCCAACTCAGCTTCGGCTTGTCGTTTCAAATCTTTCAACACATCCATAAATGCCTGTCGCTGATCTAATTCTGCCTGTTCTTTGGAGGATAAATTCGATTTGGCTTGTAATTCCTGTAAGCGTGTTTGCTCTTTTTCCGACAACGCAAAATCGACAATAGCTTGCGGGTTGTTATGGTTAATCAAATAATAAATAAAATGTTCCGTCGGAGAGAGTAGTCTTTTTTGTGCCATGATTCAATCTAGTTGTTTCAATCGGATGATGACCATTATATCATGCACAAGACCAAGCTAACCCAATCCAAACCGATTCTCCCTATTCATCTATATCATCATCACGTATATATGATGGTATAGTTTTGGTTCATATAGATTGTCGGTTGCAGGGTAGCATTGATGCGGAACAAGCTCGTCGGAATCGTTTTTATCTTCACGTTGATTATCAGCTTAAGTTTCTTCTGGGATATTGCCCCAACCGAGTCACAAGTGCGTCCAGTAGCAACGAGTGCACCGAGTACATTGTTTCGAGATGAACACTACATCCGTGCTGACCGCCTAGGCATTACCTTCATCAGTTCTGCCGATACTATCAATTCATCCGAGCGTTACCGCAATGCCTTGATTTTAGGCGCGGGCTGGAATCGCTGGCCCCTATACTGGAACACCATCGAAACCTCACCCTTCTTCTTTGAATGGGATGCCTATGACCGCTTGGTCGTTGATGATGTCCGCAATGGCATACAAATCAATGCTATTCTATTAGGCAGACCACAATTCCGAGCCGATGGTGCGCGGATAGAAGGGCTGAATGAACCGATTTATGCGGATGGAACGGATACACCGGGCGAACTAAAAGAACTCAATCCAAATAATGCGTGGGCGAATTTCGTGCGACAAGCGGTTCTGCGTTATATGCCGGGTGGAATCTTGGCACAGCAACAGGGCTGGGTAAATGACGAAGGCATCAAAGTCTGGGAAGTCTGGAATGAGCCAGATCATCCACCATTTTGGACGGGGACATTCCAAGATTATGCCCGTTTGCTGAAAATCGCTTACATCG
>JANQRM010000579.1 GCA_028284565.1 Anaerolineae bacterium
GACTTATCCTATTCCTCGCCAATATGGAAGGCGAACCCAAAACCCTCATCCCAACCGAACTACCCATCCCCAACCTACCCCAGTCCGGCTGGCAACTTGCACTCAGCTCACCCAACTTGGCTATTGTGGATGCGAATGCCAAAATCACTCTGCATGATAGTCAGGGAGTTGTCTTTATTCGTGAAGTCAAATCAGAATAAAGGTTTAAAATGAGTCAAGTTATTGTATCGAAAGAACAAATCACATCATCATGGCTAGGCGATGTGCTTGGACATCCGATTCAATCTATTCATATAGAAGAAGTGGTTGGTGGTTATGGTGGAAAATTTCGGATTCAAGCGGTTAGATTAGATAATTCAACTTATCACTTGTTCTTGAAATTGAGTGACCACCCGCATGAAGCCTGTTTTTATCAAGCGATGCACAACCAGCAAACTCCAATCCCAATTGTGCCGTGCTATGATGTGCAGATTGACGACGATCAAGCGCATATCCTCCTAAAAGACCTCTCCAATACGCACGAAGCCCGCCCCCCTTCACAAATGCCACCCCTCCTTCATGAATGCGAAGCGATCATTGATGGTTTAGTCGATTTACATGCCTATTGGTGGGATAGCCCCGAACTCAGCACAACCTTTGGTGGAGTACCATCAGATGATTCTTTGCGAGAGAATCTCACGGAAGAAGTCAATCTCTATCCCGCTTTTGCAGAATTCATGAGAGACCGTTTATCACCAACACGTCGTCGCGTCTACGAAACAGTCATCCCTCAACTACCAGAGATGATGATACACCGATTCGCACAAGGCAACCTCACATTAGTGTTTGAAGATGTCCACACGGGGAACTTCCTGTATCCCCGCAATTCCGATGACCGCCTCTATTTTGTCGATTGGGAGCAATGGAGCATCAACATCCCGATGAATGACCTTGCCTATATGATGGCACTATTCTGGTCACCAGAGCGTCGCTCACGTTATGAGATACCCTTTCTCAAACGCTATCATGAACGTTTACAGGCGCAGGGCATTGATTATGCTTGGGATTCACTGTGGGATGATTATCGCCTCTGTGCCATCTATTTTTTATTCCGTCCCATCTGGCAGTGGAAACATAATCACTTCACGGATGTCTGGTGGAATCATTTTGAACGCATCATGATTGCTTATGAAGAGTTGAATTGCGAAGCCTTATTAGCATAGATAATAGACAACCAATAAGTCATAGTGTTTATTTATCAGTAGAGAAGAATTTTTTACAATTTCGATGTATGCTGAGAACAATACCCAACCATCAGAAAACAAAACCTATGCGAACAACCTTCACATTCATTTTGCTAATTATCCTACTTCCGATTTCAGTTTCCGCTCAAGAAGAAACACGCAACTATCATCTCGGCTTCACACCCTTCCCACATGATATTTCCTTTGAAGCCGTCAACTTCGCCTATGACCATATCGCCACCGATGCAGACATCATCGCCCACCATTTCGACGACGGCATTCCATGGATTCCCGCGCTCAATAAGGGTCCCTACCCTGATGAACTCATAGAAGAATGGCAAACGCGCTTAGACAACACGCCAGAAACTCACAAAATCTATGTCGCCATCACACCCATCAATCTGGAACGCAATGCCCTCGCGCCCTTCCGTGGAACAGAACCCTCCATGACTCTCCCGCCTGCCTTTGCAGACAAAGCCTTCAATGATATAGATGTCAAACGCGCCTATCTCAACCATGCAGGTCGAGCAATCGACTTCTTCCAACCCGATTACCTTGCCATTGGCATAGAAGTCAATTTGCTTCTCCAAAATAATCCCGACTCATGGGATGCCTATGTCGAGTTACATCAAGAGACCCACACTGCCCTCAAGCAACAATATCCCGATTTACCCATCTTTGTTTCTGTCTTTGGCATGTCCTATATTGAAGGCGTAACCGAAGCTGATACCCCACTCCAACTCGAAGCCCTCAATAATGACATCCTGCCCTATACCGACATCTTCGGGATTTCTCTCTACCCCTTCATGAGTGCTTACCTCACAGACAGCTTGCCCGATTCAATATTCGACACCATCTTCTCACTCAGCGACAAACCCATTGCCATCACAGAAACGGGCTACCCGGCTCAGTCCTTCTCTATCTTCGATGAGACCATCATCTTCAACACGAGTGCCGAAAGGCAAAACATTTTCGTCACCCAGCTACTCGCCCAAGCCGAAGCCCGTAATATCGAATTCATTATCAATTTCATCTTGCGGGATTATGATGCACTTTGGGAGAAAATTGGGGGTGGCGACATCAACGCCATCTGGCGCGACACAGGCTTCTATGATGAAGACGGCAACCCCCGCCCCGCCCTCCATACGTGGCTATCTGCGCTGTCTCAACCCTATCATCGACAAGAATAGCAACCAATCAATGAATGTTTATATCATCAAATTATTAGCAATCAATCAAATACAAAATCTCCAAAGCCCTGTTTTACCCTGTTTATCACGGCTCAAACCGTCAATATATCTCATGTAGTTTTTACTTTTAACTTTCTACTTTACCACTTTCATAACTTTACGGTTCTTTCACCTGTATCCTCTGCCCATTCACCACCACAAACCCAGCATCGTCTCCCTGCAAACCCCAATCCCCGCGATTAATCAAATCGACCCAAAAATCCCCTCGCACCTTCAATCCCGGCAGATTATCTCGTTCCGCTTGTTTGTCATGCGACTGTTTTCTCAACAACGCCACCTGTGCAATCAATTGTTCTTCCGTAATCCCATTCTGTCCCGGTCTGGAACGCTGAGGCACTCCCAACTGTTCTTCGGCTAATCGCACAAAGCCATGCCCCGTCCCAAAGTTCACGCCCATATCAAACAACAACGCCCAACCCAAGGGTGTCTGCAATCCCCGATGCACGATATACCCATTCCACACCTTGTCCCAATAATTCTCCGTCGCCACCGACTCTTGCGCTGTTTGCATCGCAGGCTCATCCGCCGCCGCCATCAACAGATTCTTAAACGTCCCATCATGGCGCAAATCTTCGCTTCGTGACTCAATTCTCGGCAACATCCCCCGCAATTGATTCGCTGTATCGCTCTGTGAATTCGCCAGATAGCGTTGAATCACCGTCACCAACGACCCCGATGCCAGCGTAAATTGAATAATTCCATAACTCACAATGCCACTGTCATAATTGTTATAGGCTTTATACCCCAGTCCCTCAAATCGAATTGTGATTGCAAACGATGCTTTTCGCACACGGTCCACATCCCCAAAACCCTCTTGGGACGAAATCGCAGGGGGTTCTTGCCCATCATCAATCGACACACTTGGCTTTTCTGGTAGTGTTGCCACATCCACCAAGAAGGTCATACGACCATCGACTGACCCCTCTGCCGACCAACCCTCTGCATGTTGATACCATACATAGCCATCCGCTACAGTTCGTGAATTGGCATCACATTCAATCCGTTCACCATCTTCTAACCACCGCAAATGCTCACCCTGCAATGATGGCAATGACCGCACCCGCACCTGTCCATCCGCTTGAAATGTTATTGTCTCAGAGTCAACTTCAGGCTCAGCAATGGGTTGTGTCTCGGTGGTGGGTTCAATTGGCTCAGATTCAGTTTCTTTGGCAATATCCCGCGTCAATTCAAAGGCTGTCCGTTGCTCTGATAGATTCGGATACCCCCATGCGTCACAATCGCCTTCGATGAACAACAAATCATCCCGTACCCAACCCACCTTGCCATCCGCAAACTGCAATTGAAACCAGAGATAGACCTTATTCAGTTCCTGCTTGCCTTCACTATCTGGCTGAATATCCAAAATTGTTAAGTCACCCATACCCACCGGTGCTGTGAACAGCTGGTTAAAATTCGTCCCCGCCCCATCACGAACATTAACTTCCGTAATCGACGGAAAATCCGGCAACCCCCGAATCGTCACAAGACACGTCATCCCATAATCTCCCAGTGCATAATCATCGCCTTATCATACAACACCACAACACAACATCGTAATCTTCATACTTATCGCTGGCTCTCTTTAAAGACTCAATGATGTTTCTTTACTCAGCACTCATTACTCGTTACTCATTACTTTTAATTGTCAAATCACAAGATTTCCTTGATAATTATGTAAGAAATCATTCGTAAGCTACCAGCATGTCAAAACAACCATCAATCCTCGTCGTTGATGACGAAAAAACCATCCGAGAAGTCGTCCGTCGCTACCTAGAACTCGAAGGCTATCAAGTCACCGAAGCCGAAACCGGACCCCAAGCCCTCTCCATTCTACAAACCGAATCACCCGACCTGATTGTGTTGGATATTATGTTGCCCGGTGTCGATGGATTCGCCATCACCCGCAAGCTCCGCAACCCATCCGATTTCGCCCCTCTCAGTGTCGATGGGGATATTCCCATCATCTTGCTCACCGCCCGCACCAATGAAGGCGACCGAATCGCGGGCTTTGAAGTGGGTGCTGATGATTACGTCGGCAAACCCTCCAGCCCCAGAGAACTCGTCGCACGTGTCAAAGCCGTATTACGACGCAGTTCTATCAACACATTGGGTAACGAAACCCCCATCGAATTCGCCAATCTCTACATCGACCCGCGCGCCCGCAATGTCACCGTCGATGGACAAGCCGTGACTCTCACAGCCAAAGAATTTGATTTACTCTGGTTTCTCGTCCGCCATCCCCGTCAAGTCTTCTCCCGTTCACAACTCCTTGACCATGTTTGGGGTTATGAATTTTATGGCGATGAAAGCACCGTGACTGTCCATGTCCGTCGCCTTCGTGAAAAAATCGAACCCGACCCCAGCAAACCCATGTACATTCAAACCGTCTGGGGTGTTGGATACAAATTCGAGACACAATAACCATGCAACGAACCGACAAAGCCAACAACTCACTCACCCAAAATCCAATCTTCATCTTCGCCACCAGCCTGATTTTCCCCTTAGCAGGAACATTCCTCATCGGCTTGTTGATGCTCAACATCTCCAACGATGAAATTCAACAACTCATCACCTTCATGACAGGCACAGGCATCCTGACCACGCTCCTGTCCTATAGCTTCTATCGGCTGGGAATATTGCAATGGCTGAGTAGTCTACGTTGGTCGGTTTTGGTCGTGATTACCATTACCGTGGCAATGGTCTTTCTCAATGTCTGGGTGATTGCACGCTTCACCTTCGTCGATTTCCACTACTTCACCCTAACAACCGCCCTACTCGTCTTCGCAGGACTATCGGCTGTGACCATCGGCTTCTTTGCCTCAAAGACGATGACAGAACGCCTCGACCAACTCAACCAAGCCACGCACCAACTCGCGGGTGGAGATTTAAGCACCCGCCTCAATGTCGAAGGTAATGACGAAATCGCTCAACTCGCCGACACCTTCAATCACATGGCGAAGAGTCTGCAAGAAGTCGATGAACAAAAACGCCAACTCGAACAATCGCGCCGTGACCTGATCGCATGGGTCTCCCACGACTTACGCACCCCCCTCGCCTCCATGCGTGTGATGATAGAAGCCATGTCCGATGGCGTAGTAACCGATGAAGAAACCGTCTCCCGTTATCTCAGCAATTCCAGCAACGAGATTCAGCACCTCAGCCACCTCATTGACGACCTCTTTGAATTGGCGCAATTGGATGTTGGACACTTGCCGATGGATTATCAACCCTCGTCCATCCGTGATTTGATTTCAGACACACTCGGTAGTCTATCCGCCAAAGCCAAACCCCATGACATTCAACTCAAAGGCGAGGTCGCTCCCGATGTCGATTTAGTTGAGATGGCTCCCGATAAGATTCAACGAGTCCTGTCTAACTTAATAGACAACGCCATCAAATACACACCCGATGGAGAAACTGTCACCCTCCGCGCCAGTCGCAAGGGAAATGCCGTCCAAATCGACATACACAACAGTGGCTCTTATGTTCCTAAAGAGATATTGCCCCACCTCTTTCAGAGCTTCTATCGTGGCGAACACTCCCGCGCCACCGATGATGATGGCACACGCGGGACAGGCTTGGGCTTAGCCATTGCCCGCGGATTTGTCGAAGCACATGGCGGAAAAATCTGGGCAGAAAGCGACCCCCACCACGGCACAACCTTCCACTTCACCTTGCCCCTCACACACTAAGAAGCGTTTCAATATTTAGGTAACATCTTCAAAGTAACCCCCGACTCGCAGGGACTGGCTTCTGCCTGTCCGATGAAAACACAGTTTTCAAACGATTCACATACAGTTGACAGAAAAATGATCTTTATGCAAAGAATTTGGAATTCACACTAAATTTCATTCACCACAGCCAAACTCTATGCTACAGTAATTGAAGTGTATTGCAGAGATAGGGCTATCCCTCTCATGAAAATCAAATCCATCCTCTTTCTATTGTGTTTGTTCTTGCTACCTCTTTTGACAATTGCTCAAGATGAAGATGAAGATATTGAAACACTTTTTGAAGAAGCAACTGGCACCTATTGGTTTGCAGATAACAATGATGCCCTAGAAATCTTCTATCAAATCTTGGAAATTGACCCGGAGCATATCCACACTCTAGCCTATATCGCCAGCATACACCGAACAAACCTAGATTATGAATTATCAGAACAGGTCTTTACGCAAGCCCTCTCCCTTGCACCAGATGATGCCCTTACGCTATCCATGCAGGCTCGTCTTTTTGCACAACAAGACCAAATAATTCTAGCCTTAGAAACAGCAAATCGTGCTATAGAACTTGACCCCCAACTTGCTATAGCATATTTTAATCGTGGGCGCATTTATAGCAATATGGACGATGAAATAAATGCGTTTCTCGACTACGAAAAAGCAATTGAACTTGATGATACTAATCCGTGGTTCTATGCAAGTTGTAGCACGACTTTAACGAATTTAGGTTATCATGAGCAGGCGTTACAAATGAATCTCTATGCTATAGAGTTAGGGTTAGAAGAAGCCTTTCTCTATTATAATACCGCGCTTGACTACTACTATTTTGGAAATCGAGAAGAAGCATTAACACATTTCACCTTAGCAATTGTAGAAGACCCTTCCTACGTCAAAGCATGGCTTAATCGTGGTAACTTAAACTATGAATTGGGCAACGTGGATCAGGCTATCGACGACCTCACCCGTGCAATTCTACTGGACCCGAATGATTCAAATGCTTATTACAATCGTGGGATTATCTATGCTGAGATTGGTTGGCTCCATCGCGCGGTTAAAGATTACTCAAGAGCTATCGAACTGAATCCAAACGATCATCGCTCTTATCTTAACAGAGGCAATATTAATCTGCGGTCTGGTTCATATGAAGAAGCCATCGCAGATTTTGATAGTGCGATTGAAATATATCCGCAATTTGCCCTCGCCTTTTTCAATCGAGGCTACACCTATAAAGTATTGGAAGATTATGAACAAGCAATCACCGATTTGGAGCAGGCATTATCCTTCTATCCAACCTTTACCTCCCCCATGTATAACTTAGGCGATATTTATTACATTCTCGGAGATTTTGAAGCCTCGATTGACATCCTGACTCAACTCATCGAAATCGACCCTAACGATGCTTCTGCCTATCAACTCCGCAGCGATGTCTACAGCCTCATGGGAGATTACGAAGCCTCTGATGCTGATGCCCTCCGCGCCCGTGAACTTCGAGGGGAATAATGCCAGCCTTTGCCCTATCCCCGACTGAGTCGATTATCTTACTGTTTCTCTGGCTCAGTTGGGCTTGCTTATTGTTCGGTGGATTTCTGTTCGGCAAAGAGTCCCCCAACCACGCCCGACGCATGCCCGCTTGGACACGCATGGGGTCATCCCTTGCGCTCGTGCTAGCCGGTTGGAGTCAGTGGCTCATCACCCAAGGCACGCCTATCAACACACTCATGCTCTTTCTCGCACTGGGGATGACACTCGGCTTCACCGGCGATTTATTCATGGCAGAATGGCTATCTGCTCCCAATCGTGTTCTCGGTGGCATCGGCGCATTCGGAATTGGACACGTCCTCTACATAATTGGCTTACTCTGGGCGAGCAACACCTTTAGCTTAAACGACGCTAGCCCTTTCATCATCGCTATACTTATCTGGTGGATTGTTGCTTCTGTTCTCTGGTATCGCATCGTATACGCCAACAGCGATAAATCCTTCCTCCACAAAGTCGCCCTACCCTATGCCCTCCTCCTCGCTACAACCACCGCTATCGCCACAGCACTCGCCCTCCAGTCCCCAGCCTTCTCTTTCGTCGCCATTGGAGCATTCCTCTTCCTCATCAGCGACCTCATCCTCGCCGCCGAAATCTTCAATAACACCCGCTTCCGTTGGATTGGTGATGTCGTCTGGCTAACCTACGGACCCGGACAAATGCTCATCATCTTCAGTTTATTTTTCTCGCCATTTTTTCCAGCCGCATAGCATCCAAACTGCTCATAGGATGATTGTCTTATCAATGTTGTAATATTGATTCTAATGTCAAGTTACTAATGATAAGTTGATTCCTTATGTCCTTTTATTGACGTGAAACGGTCAAAAAATGAGCTTTTTGGGGTATCTTCGGTTGAAATTGAGGGTTTCCGCGGTTTTTGTCCGTCGTTTTTGATCTGTTTTGGTTAAGAAACAATAGTTTTTCAGTTAATTTTACGTTAGAAAGCAGGTGCAAATCGTCATTACGGAGTCACTTAACGGGGTGGCTGGATCACCTTTCTCGTCATCGGCGAAGTCAACACCAGTGAAGTGACAATCCCATCTGCATAATTCTTCAAGCAGTCAATCAACGCATCCAAATGCTCAATCGAGGGTATCGCCCCACGCAACAGATAACAATCTTCTCCAGTGACCTTATGACACTCCAGTATTTCGGGAATCTCACACACTTGCTCCCCAAATCGTGTACTCTGATATGCATCCCGCGTGGAGATACGTACAAACACTTGTAAAGGCAAGCCGATATTCGCCAGATTCACCTCCGCATGATACCCTGTGATGACTCCCACATCTTCCAACCGTCGCACACGCTCTGCCACTGCCGGAGATGACAAACCCACACGCCGTCCCAATTCACTAAATGAGAGACGCGCATCCGCCTGCAATTCCGTCAAAATCTGCCAATCCGTGCTGTCCAGTTCGCTAGATTTCGGATTCAAAGTCAAATCTCCTTTCTGCCTTAAAATCACTTGCGACAAACTCATTATACCATCGAACTTGCTGGAGAAACGATCAAAACACCTGTATCCTTATAATGTACAAACAAGGAACAACAATGACGACCCAATCCCCAGCGATTAAACAAACGACTTACATTCAATCACCCAACATCCGCCTACTTTCTGCCTTATTCGCCACTTATGTCTTTTGGGGTGGCACGTATCTCGCCCTTCGTGTTGCTGTACAGACCTTACCACCCTTGATGATGAGTGGCGTACGCTTCATCTTCGCAGGCATTGTCTTATTGAGCATCCTCAAAGTACAAGGACACACCTTCCCCACACGCATTCAATGGCGCAACACCTTCATTGTAGGGGCAATCATGCTCATCGGGGGCATGGGGTCAGTCGCAGTCGCTGAGCAATGGGTCGAATCGGGTTTAGCGGCGTTAGCAGTCGCCGTAATTCCTTTATGGATTACCGTCATCGCCATCTTCATTGAGCGCACCTATCCCTCACGCAGGCAAGTCATCGGCTTAGGCTTGGGCTTAATCGGCATTCTGATTCTCAATCTCGGCGCAGACTTCTCAGCAGAGCCCGAAGGTGCATTCCTCCTCTTCATTGCACCTATCTTGTGGGCAACCGGCTCCATCATGACTCGCCATCTCGATATGCCCAAAGGTTTGATGAACAGTGCCTCGACCATGCTCGGTGGTGGAATCGCCTTACTCATCTTCGGAATGGCGATAGGTGAACCCTTACCAACAGAATTTGCACTTGATGCCGTGCTGTCATGGCTTTATCTTGTCATCTTCGGTTCAATCTTGGCATTCACCGCTTATAGCTACCTGCTCAAAAACGCCAGTCCAACCGTCGCCACCAGCTACGCTTATGTCAATCCGGTGTTAGCTGTCTTCTTCGGCTGGCTACTCTTGAGCGAATCCCTCACACCCCAAACTCTCGTCTCAGCGGCAATTATCTTGCCTTCCGTGGTATTGATTACAACCGGACAAAAGAAGAAACAAGTCAGTTAGACCCAATCTTGGAGAAGGTTATCAAGGACCGCAAACAGCTTGATAATCAATTGAAATCTTAGAGAAATCTGACAAAAATAATCAGCAAAGAGTTATCGACCGATTATTGGAGTTAAATGGATGAGCTATAAAGAGACATTTAATTATCCAGAGTATACGATTCATATTTTTGTTACCGAGGATCAAATTATTGATGCGGAAAATGATTGGATTGATGTCGAAATTGCGCTTAGCACTGGAGAACATTATTATCCTTCATTTTTTACTATAAAACGAATACAAGAAATATTAGAGCTTGACAAGATTGAAGGAGATAATTTGAATGGGTTGTATTTTTGGGCGGCTGATCAAATCATTATTGAGAGTATGTCTATAGCAAACATACTGAAAACTATTGAACATCTCTATAATGAAAATAACCTTCAGTGGATGTTTTGTAACACGAGAGATGACAAAAATAATGCCTCATCTGAACTGAATAGTTAGATTACCCGAATCTCATATAAGGCTTCTTTTTAGAGATATGCAAAACTCCAAAAACAATTAGGGTATACAAAAAGCCATTTTGATCAATTTACAATCAAAAATACGCTTTTTTAGTTCAAAATCATCTATCTCAGATATTTGTTTATCCGAGATTGGGGGTCACTTAAGCGACAATGGACATTGTATTTAAACAGGCTGTCCACTTACTCCAAGACATAAAAGTTTTCTGGGCAGTCTGTGGCGGATGGGCAATCGACTTTTTTCTCAACCTTCAAACCCGTGAACATAAAGACCTCGACATCACGATTAAACGACAAAACCAACTTCACGTCCAAGCCAATTTACTCAATCAAGGCTGGACACTGAACAAGGTACATAGCGGCGAATTATACACATGGGAACAAAACGAGTATCTTGAACTACCCGTTCACAATGTTTGGTGCAGTCACCCCGATTTACCACCCCATTATCTGGAGATTTTGTTCAGCGAAACAAACGATACCCATTACAAGTTCCGTCGAAACCAACAGATTCAACGCTCGCTTGAACAGGCATTTCTACCCACTGTATCGGGTATCCAAATCCTCGCCCCGGAAATCGTACTACTCTTCAAAGCCAAATACAGTGACGACCAACCGACTTATCAGCAAGATTTTGAACGAACCTTGCCTAAACTGACTGCTGAGCAAAAACAATGGTTAATACAAGCTTTGATTAAGGCGTATGGTTCACATGCTTGGCTCAATGTTCTTCTGTAAGCGTATGTGTTGAAACCACTGAACCAGTTGCCAAATGCCATAGGCAATGGCGATTGCCAATGCGGGATACATAGGGATTAAAAAGCGTGTGAGTCCACCGACCCATGAGTAATAATACACACTATACAAAGCAAGATAGGGAACAATCCAACTTGCTATCATTAACCCAGCGATACGGTGCTGGCGCCAAATTCCTCTTAATCCAATCCCCATAAAAATAATGCCTAACCCAATGC
>JANQRM010000586.1 GCA_028284565.1 Anaerolineae bacterium
CGCCAATTTGGATGCTAAGTTTCGGGATAATGCCCGCGTTGAATTACGCCGATTGATAGACCGCTTCAAGGCAACCATGATTTATGTCACCCACGACCAAATGGAGGCGATGGTACTCGCAGACCGAATTATTCTGATGAATGAGGGGCATATTGAACAAGTCGGGACCTATTTCCATCTCTACGACAACCCAACCAATCGCTTTGTTGCGGAGTTTATCGGTACACCGAAGATTAACTTGTTTGAGGGACACATTTCAGGCGGACAATGGCATGGACAGTTATTTGAACGAATACCTATCAATGTGGAGATAGCCGATGGCGTACAGGTAACGATGGGGATTCGTCCAGAATATTTGTTGCTTAATCAGGGTCCTATCATCCCAGCAAAGATTGAGTCCATCACACCATTTTTCTCAGAACGCTATCTGTTATTGGAAATCAAGATAGGGCGGGAACTTTATCAAATGAAAGCCGATTTTGAGGAATCGTTGTCTGTGGGACATACAATTCAAATCGGATTCGATCCAGAAGATGCACTTTTTTTCGATACGGAAACTGGCAAACGATTCACTTAATCAAACGAAATCAAACCATCCCAATCATCAAGTAGACCAAAACCAATCCCTTCGACTTCGCCCAATTCCGTTAAATTCGCAAAGTCTCCATTCTCATCTCGATAGGCGACAATACGCTCGGCAAGAACGGGACCGACACCGGGGAGTTCTTCTAGCTCTTCGGCGGTAGCGCGATTGACAAAGACTAAACCACCGCCTGTTGGGGTTGCAATTGTTGGGTTGTCATCCACACGGTCAATGAGTAATGGTACATGAATCTGGTCACCGTCATAGAGAATACCTGCGAGGTTGATACTCGTTAAATCAGCTTCATCCGTGACACCACCGACAGCATCTAGCGCATCTTGGACACGGCTATCTTTGGGTAATTTAACCGTCGTTTCGGGTGATTCGACTGCTCCTGTGACATAAACAACGATTGGTTCTGATGTTACTGTGGGGAGTAGTGTACCGGTGGGAACAGGGGGATTAATCGTGATTTGAACAGGTTCAGGACGAGTGGACAACAGGATAATACTTCCAATACCAATTAATGCGATCAATATCCCAATAGCAACTAAACCCGACCATGAGAAGCGTTCTTCTGGCACTTATCATATTCCGTTATACGATAATCAGTGAGATGATTATAGACTTAAGATAAACTAAATTGCAAAAGCAATGTGGTAGAACATGGAATGAGATTTCTCTATTTTGTTTGCAAATGGTATGTCAACTACGCCGAACTAGAGATTGATACCCTACTTGATGATTTAGTCGAAAGTGGGAGTCTTCTTGCGCTGTTGGACAATGGTTTCGAAAGCGATGGAAATATGTGGTATCCCATCGCCGTAGCATTCAAATCAAAAGAAATGTTCGATAATCTCAATCAGAAGTATGGCAACAAATACGACTTACGGGAATGGAGGCAAGTAATAAAGAGAAGCTTTCAAACACGGAAAGATGATTGCTACAAACCAAGATGCTCGGCATCATCTTTATGGAGATAAGGCTAGCCACTTGGAATTCCACAAAATGATCTATGGTGTGAAAGCAAAACTAAGTAATGAATGGAAGGACTATTCCATTGGGCTTTTGATTGGCTCATCAACTTAGAAGAAATACTGGATTCTAAGCTAACATCGGTATTTGCTTTGGCGAAAGAGTATGAAAAAATTTTACCATTTGCTGAGGTGAGAGATGAGTCGCTTTTTTACTATCTGAGATTTTTTCATATCTCGCCGTCTATGGAAGAAGCAAGAAAATTTATTGAGGAAGTCCAAAACCATATCGCAATAGATGATCGGAAATCAATCACGGATGAAGAGTTACCAAATATTCTGCAATTTAATCCTTATGAACATTGAGCAGTGAACATTGCATCTTATTGGTCAGAAGGACTTGGAAATCGAGCTATTCACAATAAGAAGCTCCAGAACCAGTAATGTAAGAGGGAATATTTGTCTATGTTTCCTTCTTCCCGTCAATCCAAACAGGTAGATGTCCGAGTGCGACAATATCATGCCATTGGGCGCGGTCTCCCTCTGTGAAAATTGCCGCTTCTGCCACCACATTCGCCCCTGCTTTGTTCATAATTAGGCGCATCCCTTGCAAGGTGCTTCCTGTGGAAATGACATCATCCAAAATCACCACGCGCTTGCCCGCTACCAATTCGCGGTCTTTTTCATCGAGGAAGAGAGTTTGTGGTTTTCCAGTGGTAATGCTCAAAGTCTCCGATTGTAGGGCATCACCCATATATGGCTTGTGAGACTTCCGCAATACGACATAGGGAATGCCCATCTCCACACTCATACTGTGAGCGAGGGGAATTGATTTTGCTTCGGGTGTGACCAGCACGTCCACCTGTTTCTCTTTGAGTTTTTCAGCCAATCCTTTGCTAGCGGCTGTGACGAGTTCTGTATCCCCTAGAATGTTCAGGATAGCGATTTTGATACCGGGCTTGATTTCAAACAGGCGTAACTCACGGTCAACACCTGCCACCGAGACAGGATAAGTTTCATCAGACATGGGCAACCCTTTTGCTTGGCTTGGATTCAGTTGCTTGGCATAAAAGAAAGTTCAAGACGATTATAACGCGGAGGTATTATCCTGAAAAATAAGTGTTTCTTCGCCAATGGCGAGTTCATCACCAACTCGGAGGACATGGGGGGTTGTTAGCCGTTCCCCATTGATATAGGAGCCATTTTTGCTTCCAATATCTTCTAAGAGTAAGTTGTCGCCATCACGCATGATTTGGCAATGGAATCGGGAGATTCCACGTCGAGGGATAGGTATCTCGTTATGTTCCGCCCGACCAATCCTCATCAAGGTCTTATCTAGTTTAAATATCGTATCTTCCCATTTGATCTGGGTTGGGGTTGCTGACGTGTGATTTTCCTTCGGTGGTTTGTTTGTGGGTTTCTTCTGTTGACGTTCATGCTCACGAGTGCGTAACATCACGGTGTCTTCATGACGATTGTGCATCGAGTAGAAGGCTTGCGAGGTCATGCTTTTCCGACTGTAGTCGTCATAGCCCGCGTCGCCTTTTTCAAGTTGGTCAGCTTGTTCGATAAGGGCGGTGTATTCTTCGTTCAGCTGGTCGATATCCAAATCGGCATCTTTGATTTTCTGTGCCACATCTCGAAGTATGGTTGATGCAGTATCATATTCGCCTCGGTCTGCGGCTCTCACAGCATCTTGGCGGACTTGCGCGGCTTGCAGAAGGAGAACTTTACCTGTGACTTCTGGATTAGGTAGTAGGGGCTGGTCACTGGTGTCTCGTACATTGACCATCA
>JANQRM010000592.1 GCA_028284565.1 Anaerolineae bacterium
GATAATAACTCCCGCGCTCCGGGATAGTCAGGCGATAAATCAACAACTCGCTGGATAGCCTCACGCCCCTTTGCACCGTCATCGGTTGCATGAGCATAAAGCCACCAGACCGAAGGTTCGTCAGGGTATTTGGCTAAAAGTGGTTCGAGAATATCTTGTGCCTCACCATAACGCTCAGCTTCAATGAGTTCATAGGCTTCTTGTAACAGCGAATCAATTAGTTGACTCATGGACTTCCCTCCACCAGAGGTACAAGGCACAATAAACTAAGCGGAGTGTACAACTAAGTTGTAGATGTCGCAAGCAAGGATGAAGTAGAAAATGGGGATGCCCTGAAGAGGACTCGAACCTCCACCCCGTTAAGGACACGGCCCTCAACCGTGCGCGTCTGCCAGTTCCGCCATCAGGGCTTGATGCTCGAATAATTATAGTCGTCACTGTCTTGATGTCAATCCTCCCTTTTGAACTCAGTATTAGATAGAGTATAGTTGATAGGTTTAAATAAGAGACCAAAACTAGGAGACATATGCGAGTTGTTCTCGATGCGATGGGAACAGATAAACGGCCTGTTCCTGATGTTGCAGCTGGCGTATTAGCCGCTAGGGAATTTGGGGGTACCATTATTTTGGTCGGTGATAAAAGCCGTATTCAAGCTGAACTCAACAAGCATCAAACATACGGATTGGAAATTGAGATAGTGCATGCTTCCGATGTAATCCCGATGGATGAACTTCCAAGTGTCGCATTAAAAGCAAGACCAGATTCATCAGTTGCCTTAGGTCTCACGCTTGTTAAGGACAAGCAAGCAGATGCCTTTGTGACAATGGGTAATACAGGTGCAACACACGGAATCGCTACCTTAAAGATACTACGCAGAATTGCTGGGGTGAAACGCCCTGCTCTTTCCGCGATTTTCCCGATACAAGGACATCGCTATATTTTTGTCGATGTCGGTGCAAATACAGATGTAAAACCTGAATGGCTTTATCAATTTGGCATTATGGGAAGTGCCTATGCCAAAACAGTTCATCAATTGAAATCCCCTCGTATTGCAGTGATGTCCAATGGTGAAGAAGAAGGCAAAGGGAATCAAGCACTACGCTCAGTTTCTGAAATGCTATATAATAGCTCGCTCAATTTTGTAGGGAATATTGAGCCTCAAGATTTGCGAGACGCTGTTGCTGATGTGGTTGTCATGGATGGTTTTATTGGCAATCTTGTCCTAAAAACCTTTGAAGCATCGGCAACTTATTTTGCTGACTTGGTACGTGCAGAACTTAAGAAAGACCTACTGTCATCAATCGGGGCAATATTATCTCGTCGAGCATTTAATCGTGTTCGACAAGCCTATGATACAACGCAAATTGGAGGTGCGCCTCTTCTTGGGGTAAATGGTGTTGTTATTATTGGGCATGGTAGTTCTAATGCAGAAACCATCAAAAATGCTATTGGACAAGCTCACCAAGCTGTGTTAGGGAACACAATTCAAGCAATCGAAGATGAATTACAAGCGTATAATATAGAGTCAAAAGGATAAGATTTATGGTCGAATTATTACGAGATGGAAACCCCCGTGTTGTCATCACAGGTATGGGAGCTGTCTCAGCATTAGGGGATGTCAATGAACTTTGGGAGTCATTGAAGGCTGGCAAATCGGGTGTTCGGCGTTTAGAGAATACCGATACCGACCCAATTGCGGTCAAGATTGGTGCGGAAGTCACTGATTTTGACCCCGATCCATATATTGACCGCAAAGAAGCGCGCCGGATGGGACGTGCGTCTCAATTTGCCATAGCATCCGCGAAGATGGCTGTCGAAGATGCTGGTTTGACTCCGGAAGACATTGCTGAACAAGGCGAGAGAGTCGGCACTGTTGTTGGAACAACTTTAGGTTGTTTTGAGATTTCTCAAGAGAGTATTCATAAGTTTTTGACTGAGGGCTACAAGCGCGCCAATCCAATGTCGCTTATTAACTCTCTCCCCAATATGCCGGGGCATTATGTTAGTCGGATTATGGGTGCATTAGGGCCTCTAATTGTCCCGTCTGTTGCTTGCGCTACAGGTGTACAAGCAATTGGTGAAGGCGTTGACCTCATCCGCTACGGACGATGTGATATGGCAATTACAGGCGCAGTCGAAGCCGTCATGAAGAATTACCTGCTGGCAGGGTTCGATGCGATGAAAGCAATGACAACCGAATACAATGATGATCCAGAACGAGCCAGTCGCCCCTTCGATGCAGACCGCTCTGGGTTTGTACTAGGTGAGGGTTGTGGCATTTTTGTCCTTGAAAAATTGGAACACGCTTTAGAGCGTGGCGCAACCATCCATGCGGAAATATTGGGCTATGCAACCTCGTCCGATGCCTATCATGTCGCGGCTCCTGACCCTGATGGCGCAGGAGCAATTCGCTGTATGAAGTGGGCTTTGCAAGATGCAAAACTCAATCCAGATGAAATTGGGTACATTAATGCTCATGGAACATCTACAAAAGCAAATGATGCTATCGAAACCCATGCCATTAAGCAGGTATTTGGTGAGAAAGCCTATGAAATACCTGTTAGTTCAACAAAGAGTATGCTAGGTCACGCAATGGCGGCTTGTGCGCCTTTAGAAATTATCGCCTGCATTCAAAGTCTAAAAGACCGTATCATTCACCCAACGATTAATTATGAAACCCCCGATCCGGAATGTGACTTGGATTATGTACCTAATGCTGCACGAGATGTACCAAACATTAAATATAGCTTGAACAATAACTTTGGTTTGGGCGGACAAAATGGATCGATGGTTTTTGGACGTGTCTAATCGTATCAATTAGAGAGAGTATGCAATCTTTATGGTTATTCGAGTAATTGGCGGGGGTTTAGCTGGCTCAGAAGCGGCTTGGCAATTGGCTCAACGAGGATTTCAAGTCGAACTTTTCGAGATGCGCCCGGAAAAGACAACAGGCGCGCATGTTTCGAACAAGCTGGGAGAACTGGTGTGTAGTAACTCTCTTGGCTCAAAGTTAGAAGATCGTGCGACTGGGTTGTTGCTCCACGAGTTAAAGGTTCTACAGTCTATGCTCATTCAGTGTGCTGAGAAATCAGCAGTTCCGGCTGGGGGTGCATTAGCCGTAGATCGAGAGTTGTTTGCTGAAAAAGTTACCTCAAATATCGAAAACCATCCAAATGTTAAAGTTGTACGAGAGGAAGTCACAACACTAAATACAAGCCAACCGACCATTGTTGCCACGGGACCGTTGACATCAGATACTTTAGCTCAAGAAATTGGTCGATTAACAGGTGAAGACTATCTCTATTTTTACGATGCAATTGCACCCATTGTAGCCTTAGAAAGCATTGATATGTCGGTTGCTTTTCGTGGGAATCGTTGGGATCGCGGAGAGACAGCGGATGGTGACTATATCAACTGTCCTATGACCCAAGATCAATATTATCGTTTTGTTGAAGCTCTCCGCAACGCTGAGACGATTGAGTTGCGTGACTTCGAGCGAGAAGACTCGAATTTCTTCGAGGGATGTATCCCAATCGAGCAACTGGCAAACAGAGGTGACAATACTCTTGCATATGGTCCTATGCGTCCGGTTGGTTTGTATAATCCACATACCGAATCGCGCCCCTATGCTATCGTACAATTACGTCGGGATAATTTGGCAAATAGCCTCTATAACATAGTTGGTTTTCAGACTAATCTCCGCTGGGGAGTTCAACAAGAGATATTACGTCTGATTCCCGGTTTAGAGAACGCTGAATTCGTCCGCTTGGGACAAATGCATCGAAACACCTATATCAACGCACCCACCCTTCTCAATGCGACTATGCAATTCCGGGACTATCCTAATATCTACTTTGGTGGACAAATCACAGGTGTTGAAGGATATGCAGGCAACATTGCAACAGGCTTAATCGCCGCAATTAATTTAGGACGACAATTGAACAATCAGAATCAGTGGATACCACCCCAAATAACAATGATTGGTGCTTTGTGCCATTACGTGGTGAATGCTGAAGCTGGCACTTTCCAGCCGATGAAGGCAAATTTGGGAATTCTGCCGCCGCTGGAAAAAAAGATTAAGAACAAACGACAGCGGAAACAGGCATATATGAACCGCGCCCATGAAGCCATTGCACAAGCAGTACTTGACGTACAAGATGATTATCAAATCTCACTTGAAGGAAATCTAAATGCCCATTAAAGCTGAACGGCTCCAAAATTTACCTCCTTATATATTTTCTACAATTTCAGACCGTGTAGGTCGCTTGAAGGCTGAGGGGAAGGATGTTGTTCGCTTAGATGTTGGTAGCCCAGATTTGCCACCACCAGATTTTGTGGTTGATGCCCTTTATCAATCGGCACAAAATCCTAAGAATCATGGGTATTCTGGGTATCGCGGTATTGCTTCATTCAGAGAGGCTGTTGCACGGTATTATCAGGAACGTTTTCAAGTCGATCTAAATTCTGAGACTGAGATTCTTCCACTTATTGGTTCAAAAGAAGGAATCGTTAATCTATCGATTGCATTCCTAGATAGAGGCGATATCGCACTTGTTCCTGATGTGGGTTATCCGGCATATGCAATGGGAACTCGATTAGCTGGCGGAACGATTCATTGGCTCCCAACTAGAGCAGAAAATAACTTTCTTACCCAATATACTAATGTGCCAGACAGTGTTCTAACTAAATCCAAATTACTTTGGACGAACTATCCGAATAACCCAACCGGTGCAGTGGCAAACCCAGATTATTATCGTGGACTTGTTGATTATTGTCAGAAGCACGATATCTTATTGGTCTCTGATAACCCCTATGTTGATGTCACTTTCGATAATTATGTTGCCTCAAGTGTTTTAGAAGTCGAAGGTTCAAAATCCACAACTATTGAGTTTATGTCGCTATCCAAAACCTATAATATGGCGGGTTGGCGGTTAGGCGCGGCTGTTGGAAATGCGGAGGCTCTCAAAGCACTCTTGCATGTAAAAAGTAATGTCGATAGCGGACATTTTCATGCAATCTATGAAGCTGGAACGACAGCCATTAACAATGTAGATAGTGAGTGGATTCAATCTCGAAACCACACGTATCAACTTCGCCGAGATAAAATAGTATCGGCATTAGAAAATTCTATTGTTGAAGTTCATGAGTCGCCAAAGGCAACTTTATATATTTGGGCAAAGATTAAGTCGACAGATGAAGATGTTGAATTTGTAAAATCCCTCTTAAATGAAGCACATGTTTCGGTTGCGCCGGGTTCTGCTTACGGTCCTGGTGGCATTGGATATGTTAGAATTAGCCTAAGCATTCCAGAAGACAGATTAGACTTGGGATTGCAACGTCTTCAATCTTGGTCAGACAGTAAAGCGAATAGCCATTAATGACAGATTTTCAAGTATATACAGGACAAACAGAGACAGCATTTTTAGTTGGTGTTCATATACGTGGCTCAGACCCCCTACTCTCTACAACAGAATCATTAAGTGAATTAGAACGCTTAGCAGATACAGCGGGCATGGAAGTTGTTGGACAAGCGATTCAGAATTTATCGAAAATCAATCCAGCGACATTTATCGGGACAGGGAAAGTCCAAGAAATCTATGATGAAATTTTAGAACTCGGAGCAAATGTTGTTATTTTCGATGATGAGTTATCCCCACGTCACCAACGGGAATTAGAAAAAACCTTCAAGGAAGACATAAAAGTATTAGACCGTTCTGCACTAATTCTCGACATCTTTGCTCAACATGCTCACACGCGCGAAGGAGCCTTACAAGTTGAGCTAGCACAATATGAATATCGCCTACCTCGCTTGACTCGCATGTGGACTCACTTAGCAAGACAAGCTGGCGGTGGTGGTGCAAGGGGTGGCTCTGGAGGAGTGGGATTACGGGGTCCCGGTGAAACCCAGCTTGAGGTTGACCGACGAGAAATCAGCCGGAAAATCACTTATCTCAAAAAAGAAATAGAAAAAGTCCGCACTCACCGACAGCAGTATCGGAACAAGCGACAAAAGTCAGATATTCCAACCGTTACATTAGTAGGTTACACCAACGCAGGTAAATCAACGCTCTTGAATGCCCTGACGGAGTCAGATGTCTATGTTGCAGATCAATTATTTGCTACACTTGATCCCACGACACGCCGAGTCACCCTCCCATCAGGTCGAGCGACATTATTCAGTGACACGGTTGGTTTTATTCAGAAACTGCCGCCAACATTAATCGCCGCATTTCGAGCAACATTGGATGAAATTGCAGATGCTGACTTGCTCTTGCATATGGTAGATGCAAGTCATCCAAACGCATTAGAGCATATCGAATCAGTGGAAGATACCTTAGCCCAACTAGATATTTCCGATGTCCCCACTTTGCTCGTTCTTAATAAAGTTGATCTGATTGCAGATGCTGAAGATCAACAATTACAAATGAACGCTGATGAATATATTGATGTCGTTGAAGTCTCCGCATCCAAAAAAATAGGGTTAGAAAGATTGCTGATCGCAGTAGACGAAGGGGTATCAGCATCCGACATTTTTGTGGATTTGCTTATCCCCTATGATGAGGGACAATTGGTTTCTCAACTCTTTGAAGTAGCAAAAGTAGAAAGACAAGACCATACTGAAAATGGCGTGAGGATTCAAGCTCAAGTGCCTCAGAATTCTTTAGCGTCCTTTCAATCCTATCGAGTCGAGATGTAGAGTAGGAAGTACATGATGTTCAAACGCCTAGATGAATCGACCTTCTTAACGCAATTGCTTGAGCGTGTGTCCGATTTTCTGGCACGGCGAAGAGGTTTGCCAATACTCTTTGGCTTGTTCCTTGTTGTTGTATCCTTCCTTTTACAGTCAATCAATGTCTTTTCCCCTTCCCAACTGTTAGAGTTTTTGGGGGTTGCGTGCTTGCATGTCGGTGTCTTACTTGCCTTGATTGGTTTACTCATGGCAGAAGTGTTGGGTCAGTAAGTAAGACAGTGACATTCTATGTTGGAAGTTGAACCCAATAAAGTTCTGGTCGATAGATTGAATGGAAGAACAATCGATTATCAGGTGTGATAGTTAACCCCGAAAGGGGTGCTGGGACTTCACTAAAGATGACGATTTCAATATCCTCATTAGTGCATCCTTCCTCTTGACAACTCTGAGGCTGAACTCGACCAACAATGCCTCGTGTTCCAAGTGAATAAGTAAAGTACAAATATCCATCCTCCATATAGACAAGATCGGTGACGTTTTGCAATCCACGAATAAGAGATTGAGTTTCTACAGACTCACCTTCTGTAAGTTCATCGATTGCAAACCACTCAATAGATCGTCGTGCACTCCCCGTATTGCCAACGAAAACATTCTCTCCATCAGATGCAATTCCGGTCGGTGATGCAAGACCATTAACCACTTCTTGTGAAGTTCCATCACGGCTAACGAGCACAATGTTGTTGGCACGAAGATTAGTAATGAAAAAGGATTCTTCTATTGGAATGATACCCCAAGGGCCATTAAGTCGAGTTGTAACAACTGCTGGCGCACTTCTATTTTGATCTACACGGTACAGTGTATTGGTGTCAAAATCAGGAACCCAAAGATTAAAGCCCTGACTTGTTGATTCCACGCTAAGCATATGTGAATTACGGATGCCAAATACAAAGGTGATGGTGGAACCTGTTGTGTCATCAATTGCATAAAGAGTCCAATCCCCGTTACATGAGGTGTAGAGGGTGTCATCATGCCAGATGATTCCATTAGGTCGTTGGACATTACCGACCAAGATAGATAAATCTTCCTGAACAAATGGTACAATAATTTCGTCTGAGGTGATTGGTTTATCATCAGTAGGTAATGGCTCTGGGGTACTGATGATTGTGTTGTTTATGTCTGGTGTTGCAGTTTTAGTTGGAGCAGGTGTAGCTGTTTCTTCTTGTTGGGCATATGAAATGATATTAACTACTAGAATTACTACGATGAAGACAATGATGTACTTTCTCATAATTACCTACTGACTATGCGAATTATTTCCGGGTACAAGTTGTTGAATACAAACAAAAAAGATAGTACCTCGACCTACTTGGCTTTCTAACCACACCTTCCCTTGATGGTTTTCCACAATCGTCTTGACAAAACTTAATCCTAACCCTGAACCACTGACGTGTTCAACACCGGATTGCTCGCCTCTAAAAAAACGATCGAAAATTTTCGCTTGAATTGATTCTGGAATTCCAACGCCTTCATCCTTGATTTCAAGCATAATATGACTTCGATTATCCAGATATGTCTTAATCCAAACATTTCTATCATTATGTGTGAACTTAATTGCATTTTCGATGAGATTAATTACAGCACGCTTAAACTGCTCCAAATCACCAGTAAAAGCTGGCATATTATCCTCTAAGTTCAAGTGGATTGACACACCATTATCCATTGCAAAATCGCTTAATTCGTTAACAGCTTGAATAACTATCTCATTAATCTGGCATAATCCGTAATTCGATTCACCGTGTTTCGTTCGTTCTAAGTCCAAAATACCGCGAATGATACGTTCCATTTTATACAGTTGCTTCTCAATCGCACCAACAGAGACCTCTGCTTCTTCAGCATTAAACTCAAGATGACTAATATCTTCCTGTAACAACTCTAGATTCGCGATAGCAGCTTGAAGTGGATTCTTCAAGTCATGGCTAGTCATCCGAACCATCTCACTCTTCATTCGATCAAGCTCTTTTAACTCTGTAATATCATTTAAAACACCTACCCAACCCTCAATTCTATTGCTACCTATTGAAGCAATATGGCAAGAATAAATGCGCTCTGCAAAAGAAATTTCAAAAACATAAACCGAATGTTGCTTAATAGCACGGACAAAAGAATATAAACTTCTTGGAAAAATAGTTACAGGGTAAAGATCGAAAATATTCTTACTAACATTGTTCATATCGTTAAATAACTCAGATGCTGACGGGTTAGAAAAGATAATATTAAACGCTCTATCAACAGCAATCACAGGATTATCGGTGCTACTCAGAACACTTTTCAACTGACCGTGAGCAGATTGTACCTCTTGTGTTAGCTCTTGTTGCTCTTGAAATAATATTCCCTGAGAAATTGCAACAGCAACTTGAGAAGCAAACTGATTGAGCAGTTCCACATCGCTATTGTTAAATAACCTCCCCTGCTTACCTGTCATGACCATCAAAGTGCCAAGGGTTTGTCGGTCATGAACAAGTGGAACAGCAATGACTGATCCGAAGGTATCAGGTGCAAACTCAAAGTCATGTCCTCTTGACCAATCTTGTTCATAATTTTCAAGAAAGGTTGTTTGTTGTGTGGAAACAACATATCCTGCAACTCCTTGGTCAAGTGAGACAGTAGAATTCAAGCAAGTTTCTGGAAGTTGGTTAATTGCCGCTAAAGATAAACGGTTCTTCTCTCTGTCTAAGAGAAAGATACAGGAACTATCAGCATCCAACCATTCAACTACCCGACTAGTAATTTCTTTAAGAATATTAGGTGTATTCATTCGTTGGCCGATTGCGAGGCTAACTCGGTTCATAGCTTCAACTTGTGAGATTCGTTCCTCTAAAGGTGTGATCAAGAGATATTGAATAATGGAAAAGCTGATTACTAGAACACCAAGTGAAACAATTGTAGAAGAAATTGCAGTAACACCCAATTCAGGATTCAAAAAATAGATACCTTGTCCACCAATGAAAATAACTGTTCCTGCAACAATACCTCCTGAGCGTATCTTTCGTCTACTCTGCCAGATTAAATACAGCGTTGTGCAATCGAAAATTAAATAAAAAACTACAAGTAGGGGTTGCTGATATATGAGGGGTGAGTCTTGTGTTAAGTTTATGACTATGAGAAGAAAGTTATAGGTGATTACAACTGCGATACTAGACAATGCCAAGAATCGAAACCACGTCGCATGCATACCAAAAAATGCTGTAATAAAAATGTAAATACCAACGGAAGCTCCCGAAAAACCAATAGTAATGAGAAAGGTAGCTATTGAGGATAACGAAGAAAATGAGGCATCATCCAACAAAACAATTACTTCATTGAGTAGTGAACCTGCATTCCAAACAATCACCAAAATTAAGAAGAGTGCAAAAAACTGATTGATTATTTGTCGAAAGTCATACCATAAAACAATAATCAAAAAGCCTAATGCTAGTGCCAGCATTAGGCTATTCACCAAGATAGTGATCAGATTATCAACAAACAACATATTCAATCAGACAGAACGTGGTTGCTTCTCAAAGCGATAACCGACTCGATGCTCTGTCAAAATGTAAGTTGGATTCGATGTGTCGGGTTCAATTTTACGTCGAAGCTGACTGATATAGACACGCGGATAATACACTTCATCAATATACTCTTCTCCCCAGACTTGCTCCAACAAGTCACGTTGAGAGACAACCTGACCGGAATTTTCAATTAAGACTGCTAACAGCTTAAATTCGGTTGGTGTCAGATGAACTTTTTGATTATTTACATGGACATGGCGACGATGTAAATCAACATTCAAATAGCCATCCTCATAATTCTGAGGCGTTTCAGATGAAGCCAATTGAATTCGACGTAACAAAGCTCGTATACGAGCAACAAATTCATTCAAGCGAATCGGCTTAATGAGATATTCATCTGCACCGGCTGTTAGACCTTCTACAATATCTTCCTCTGTTACGGCTTGTGCCGACAACATCATAATTGGCGTATCGGCTAATTCCCGAATACGCTGACACACCATCAGTCCATCCATGCCACCGGGCATAATAATATCTAATACCACCAAATCAGGTTGCTCTGCATGAAATCGTCGAAGTGCATCATGACCATCAGCTGACAGCACAACGTCAAACCCCTCGCGTTTGAGCTTACGACCCAAGGCTTCACGAATATCTTGTTCATCATCAACAATGAGTATCTTCATATCGACAGTGTAGCATAGAAAAAAAGATTCACACAAGTCTAGCAAGCGTGGCGCACACGTCAGGTTAAGAAAAATAAATTTAGGTATAATAGACCATAGAGAAACCACTTTAATCATCGGCGAGGACGGGTTTGTATGAAATCAGTGAAAAATATCTCATCAAGAAAGCTATTATTTAGTTGGACGTTGATAATCGTATTTATAATCACAGGCTGTAACTTAGGTGCGCCCCAAGCCGATCCTCAAATATTAACTAGTGAACCAACAAACACGGGTGTCCCACCAACTCGGACTCTCTTGCCAACAAGTAGCGCACCGACAGCAATAGGTATCACTGCGATTCCAATTCCGACTCAGCAAACCTTTACACAACCCACATCAGTTGTCATCTTGCCCCCGA
Organism: Anaerolineae bacterium; assembly: GCA_028284565.1. Next base: position 11,326 of record JANQRM010000592.1, read on the forward strand.
CTGCCGTACCACGTCCAACTAACACACCAACGCCAATCAGCATTGTTTTATTGTCTCCCCTACCTGGTAGCGTTATTTCCGGTAATGTACAACTATTGGGTTCAGCGATTCATCCCGACTTCTTACAATATCGCGTCGAATTTGGTCCTGAACCGAATCCGAATAACCTTTGGTTCCCGATTACAGGAATCGTTCAATCATCAGTCTTGAACGGTGTACTAGGGATTTGGAATACAACAACTGCCGCCGCACCTGATGGAGTCTATCAACTACGACTACGAGTCTTCCTACGAGATGGTCGAGAAGTATCAACGGTTGTCAATAACGTTCGTGTACAAAACCAAGCTCCAACGCCGGTTCCCACCAATACTCCGACGATACCACGTCCTATTGCCGCCTTCTCACAGGATTTGACGCAAGGTAATGCGCCTCTCGTTGTTAAGTTCACGAATCTGTCACAAGGGCAAGTCACAAATATTACATGGGACTTCGGTGACGGAGGTAGCAGTGCCGAATCTAATCCAACACACACCTTTACTCAGCCCGGTTTATACACTGTCCGCTTAACTGTTGTTGGACCCGGTGGTTCTGCCAACGTCTCTCGTCAAATCAATGTCACAAGTGCGAGCGTACCCATTGCCGCATTCACACCAAGTACAAGCAGTGGAGAATCACCACTGAATGTCCAATTTACCAATCAATCCACGGGGAGTATCACATCCTATCAATGGAACTTTGGCGATGGTGACACCAGTACAGAAACCAGTCCCGCACATACATTTGTTAATGTTGGAACATACAATGTCATCTTAGAAGCAACAGGACCCGGCGGGACATCAACCACTGTTCAACAAATTACCGTGGAGAATCCACAAGTCGATCCACCAGTTGCAGGTTTTAACGCTGATCCAACAACAGCACAAATCCCTTTCTCTGTGCAATTTACAAACACCTCAACTGGCGACATTTCAAGTTATCTTTGGGATTTTGACGGTGATGGCTTAACTGATAGTACAGACACCGACCCAACACAACAATTCAACTCAGAAGGTACTTTCACGGTTAAGTTAACAGTCATTGGGGATGGCGGTCAAGATAGTGCAGAGCTTGACATTGTAGCAGAACGTCCGCCCGATGCCCCCATTGCAGATTTCACTACATCAACCTTAGTTGGCGATGCACCTCTTACGGTTCAATTCACCAACCAGTCATCAGGTGATATTTCCGGCTATGCGTGGGACTTTCAAAATGACAACTTGCCGGACTCAACAGAAACCAGTCCTTCCTTTATTTTCCAAACCTCAGGAACGTATACTGTTGTGCTAACAGCGTCCGGTCCCGGTGGCTCCTCACAATCAGAACGAATGATTACAGTAACTGAACCAATCACACCACCCACAGCTGGCTTCGTTCCAAACACACTCATAGGTGAAGCACCATTAACCGTTCAATTCACCAACCAGTCATCAGGTGATTTACTTACCTATGAGTGGGACTTCGATGATGATGGAACAATTGATAGCAATGACAGTAACCCAACATTTGAGTACACCAACCCCGGCAGTTATCTCGTTACATTGACAGTAAGCAATCCCGCAGGTTCGGATACAGCAACAGAAACAATCAATGTAAGCGAGGCTGTTGTTCAATTACCTCCCACTGCCGCCTTTACCTTCTCACCAGACACAGGACAAGCACCATTAACCGTCCAATTCACCAACCAATCATTTGGAGATATCAGCAGTTATGAATGGGACTTCCAAACAGATGGAACAATCGACAGCACAGAAACCAGTCCATCCTATGACTTCTCAACAGAAGGCTCGTATACAGTTACCCTAAAAGCAATTGGTCCAGGTGGAGATAATTCCATCTCATCTATTGTCGTTGTTAATCCACCGAATGTTCCGCCTGTCGCTGGCTTCACCGCTCTGCCCACTGACCTCTCCGTCACCTTCACCAACACCACCACTGGCGATGTCACCGGCTATAACTGGGACTTCGGCGATGGCAACTCCTCCCAAGAGGCTAATCCCACCCACATCTATGGCGCAGGCGGAACCTATACCGTCACCCTCACCGCT
>JANQRM010000601.1 GCA_028284565.1 Anaerolineae bacterium
TGATGGGTTAGAGGATGACGGTGCAGGGCACGATGGTGCAGGTGATGAAGAGGATGGGGGAGACGGCGGGGGTGATGACGGGGGCGGATTTGGTGCAGGATTGTTTCCACCACACGGCGGACGATTGCTCGGATTCCCAAATACTTGCGTCCAATATAGCCGACCATTACTATCAGCAACAGCAGACAAACCCATCTCGGTAAAACTACCATTCAGCATATTTGCATTGTGTCCCGTACTTGATCTCCAGCCGTTAAAGACGGCATTCGCAGAACCGTAGCCAAAGGCGATATTTTCACCCCATCCACCTTGGTAACCCGTGGAGCTAATCCGTTGTCCCGGTGTGCGGAGTGGGTCATTGGGGTCACTGCGATTATGATTAAAATCACCTGTGCGTGCCATATAATCACTTTGTAACCAAGCCGCTTGATTCAAATCACCATTCAAACACAGAGGCACAACCCCATTCGCTTGACGATGAGCATTGACCAATGCAAGCACATCTTCAGCATCACCTGCGAAAACGGGCGAAACGGTGACACCAAATAAAACGACAAACAGCAGGAATAGAAATTTATACGAAGATAAGCGATTCAATTGCAACAGTTTCATCATTGAATCCTTCATGATAATTACATTAATTATGACAATGATGAAATTATCAGACCCCTAGTAGGGAAACCATAGTACTTTCGTAAGGAAGAATTGACGTGAGGTGCAGATAAGGTCTAATATTAATTAATGGTTCGTTTGTAAAAGGTTATTTTTATACACTCACGACAGATGAATAGATTGCTTCAAGTTTTTCTGAAATTGAGGTTTCACTAAAACGCTCAACACAATATTGCCGAATCAACGTTGCATCATACTGTGAATAGCTTTGTTTCATCTGGACGAGCGCATCTGCTAGGGAAGGTACATCATTTGTCGGAATTAGAATTCCCGCAGCGGGTGTGACAAACCCATTGGGTCCTCCAGACCGAGTAGCAATCACCGGCTTCCCACATGCCATCGCCTCAATCAACGTTACCCCAAATGTCTCCGTATGACTCGCAGATACAATACAATGACTGGTTTGATAAAGATCACGTACCTGCTCACGTGACAATCGTCCTAAAAATGCCACCTGACTCTCAATGTCTAAACGGTGAGTGAGCACTTTTAGGTTCGCTTCTTCAGAACCACTTCCCCCAATTTTCAATTGAACCCCTTGCCCGCGAAACTGTTGTGCAAAAGCCTGTAACAATAAATCAATGCCCTTCAATGGAATCAAATTCCCAACACTTGCGAAAACCAAAGGCTCATAAGGTGGAAAGGTCGATGCTGGTTGGAAAAACTCGGTATCGACAACATTGCCCAGTACTTGTACGGATGGTCCTCGCTCATATTGAGATAAGACATCGGCAAGCTCTTGCCCAACAGCAAGTGTCACATCCATCTTATCGAGGGTGCGACGTACAACCCAATGCTGTCCTGGATGCACCACCCGCCCGCGCACAAAGTTCGATGAATTTTCCGTTAAGACGACAGGAATGCCATAGCGGTCTTTAATTGCCGAGGTGATATACCCACTATAAAAAATGTTATGGGTATGAATGAGATCAGGTTTGCCGTGCATTTCTACGTAATGATCAAATGTTTTCAATCCAAAATAGGCATGTACCTGGGCACACAGAAGGGGGAAAATGCGTGGGAAGAATCCCCAGTTCATCCGATAAATGGGAACAGCATCTTGTTCTTCATACGTGAATAATCGGAAAAACGTGCCACTTTGGTGCGCATCATAACGGACTTCTGGCATACGAGGTGCGACAAGAACGCCTAACTGATGTCCACGTCGAGATAGTGCGCGCACTTGGTCTTGAAAAAAAATACCGGCAGTAGGGCGAGGAGGGGAGGGATAGAACGATGGAAGAACGAGAATGTGCATAATTGTACTATTTGCCAAAGCTTATTAATTGAATTCTCTCAATAGAGCAATATATTGAGGTCAAGTTCATGCCTCACTAAACAAAAAGAAATCTTTCCCAAAATTGTAAATACAAACCCAAACCGAACCTACCTAGCATCGACCTTACATGCCATAATACTGTATATTAAACGTTTAATACACTTCTGTAATGTCTTCCTAAATAATTAACAAAATCTCGATTTCACCTCTAAGTATTATCTCATGACAAGCCTTTAATTGTGTAGATAGCGATAAAGCTTCAATAAGATTACGGTTTTTTACAAGTTCTTACAAAAAATTAATTCAATTATCAATGAAAGTTATATATAATTACAATTATAACGGATTATTGTGTCAACTCCCCAAGGATGCAGTACCGGAGTCCTAACAAAATCTTTGAAAGGTCTCCCTTACGCTCGAAACAGGTTATAGGAGGGTTAATAGAGGGTTTGTCGTAAAAACTGTATGAATTTTAACAGAAATATAACAAATTCCAGTTTAACCTTACAAACCTTGCGGGTTATCATGTAGAAAAAGATTTCCTTCCGTTAGTTTAGTGCAAGTTGCCATTTGATAAAGTCAAAAGCATCGGTACAAGGAAATAACCAACCAAGCTGACTTTTGATCATGAAACTTAGCACGACGACACAACCCCCTTATCAAATCAAGGTTCGCCGTGAAGGGTATATGAAGAATCAACATACTGCACTTATTCCAGTCAAATTCCCACCGGGTCATATCCGAAAGCATGTGATACCAGCTATCGTCTTTGATGCATGTATCGTCATCATTTCTTTTGTCATTGCTTATGTTTTGCGAGACAGCCAAACACTCAATATTGATAATACACAGGCACTTGGGTTTGTTGCCTTCTCATTGGTGGTTTGGTTAATCATACTCTTCCTCAATCGAGTCTATCATCGAGTATGGGCATATACTAGCGGATTGACCGTTGCCATCTTGGGACGCTCCGCCATTGTTGCCACGACATTCACTGTAGTTGTTGCGCTACTTGTGCAACGTCCTCTCCCAATTAGTATGATTTTTATGGCAAATGTTCTTACGCTTGTTGGCATCATTGTAGCCCGTTATCGTGGGCGTGTATTACGGGGAATGCTTTGGCGTTGGCGTGCCGTAACATTACAAGATAACTTATCTGAATCAGCTCATGAACGTGTACTCATTGTTGGTGGGGGATTATCTGGTCAAGATTTGGCTCAAGATTTGGAACGTGCCAAAGACCTCTACAAAATGATCGTAGTGGGTTACGTGGACGATGATGAGAAGAAACAAGGGCTCTATTTAGAAGACCGACCTGTACTTGGAACTACCGATGACATTGCCGAAATAGTCGAAGATTACCGCGTCGATGTCCTCGCTGTAGCAATCCATAATATCGTCGGGAAAGATTTCCGTCGCATTTTAGAAGCCTGCGAAAAGACCAACGCGCGTATCAAAGTTGTTCCCGATGTTGTTAAAACAATGAAGCAAACCCAAACCACCGAATTACTTCGTCAAGTACGTCCCGACGACTTAATTGGGCGTAGTGTGATTTCGACATATGATGCAGTGGACTTATCTCCCGTACAAAACCGTGTCGTGCTGGTCACTGGGGCGGCAGGGTCCATTGGTTCCGAACTGAGCCGTCAATTGCCCGGTCAAACACCGGCTAAGCTTATTCTGCTTGATATTAATGAAAGCGGCCTGCATGATTTGGCGATGGATTTGAAAGCTCGTCATGACGAACTTGCTATTGAGCAAGCTCTCGTGGATATTCGGGATAAAGACCGACTCGAAGAAATCTTCAAGATTTACCAGCCACAAGTGGTCTTCCATGCGGCAGCATACAAGCATGTCCCCATGTTGGAACGTCATCCTAACGCGGCGGTACAAGTAAACATTCATGGCACAAGGAATCTTGCGACGCTCAGTCTTGATTATCAAGTTGAACGCTTCGTACTGGTCTCAACAGATAAAGCAGTCAATCCATCCAGCGTGATGGGAGCCAGTAAACGGGTTTGTGAAATGGTTGTGCGGGAACTCGCCAGCCAAGACAACAATACATTATGGGCAATCGTCCGCTTCGGTAATGTTTTGGGCAGTCGTGGCAGTGTCGTCCCAACCTTCACCCGTCAAATCGACAAAGGCGGTCCTGTTACTGTCACCCATCCAGAGATGACTCGCTACTTTATGAGTATTCCGGAAGCTGCCAACTTAATCATTCATGCCGCCTGTTTAACTCAGCGGGGTGATACCTTCCTCTTACGT
>JANQRM010000626.1 GCA_028284565.1 Anaerolineae bacterium
CCATTGGATTACTTTAGTATGGGCATTGCGATTGTCGGTGTATCGATCCCCACCATTGTCTCTGGACCCGTCTTGCAATACATCTTCGGAGTGCGCCTCCAAGATACCCCCTTAGAATTACCGGTTACAGGCTGGGGAGAACTTCAGCATGTGATTTTGCCTGCATTTGCTTTGGGTTTTGCTCAATCAGCTATTTTGGCTCGACTCACCCGTGCGAGTCTCTTACAAGTGCTTCATGCCGATTACATTCGTACAGCACGCGCAAAGGGCTTGGCGGAAAGTCGGGTGATTACACTCCACGCACTCAAAAATTCGATGATACCTGTGGTCACAGTTTTGGGTCCCCTGTTTGCCTTCTTGATTACCGGAAGTTTCGTGACCGAGACGATTTTCGGTATTAACGGGCTGGGTCGCTTCTTCATCACCAGCATTACGAACCGCAACTATCCGGTCATTATGGGAACGACATTGATTTTTGCCGCGATAATTGTGATTGCGAACGCACTTGTCGATGTAGTGTATGCCCTCCTCGACCCACGCATTCAATATGATTAAAGGAGACTTGCGATGACAACAGCCAATGCAACCAATCAAGATATTGCTAAACTCAAAAAAGAGGAGATACAAGGCGACAGTTTGTGGGCAGATGCCTTTCGTCGGTTGATGCGAAATAAGATGGCAGTGCTTGGTATCATCATCATTCTGATCAACATCTTTGTGGCAGTGTTTGCCGATGTTCTTACGCCAAATTTTGGTGTGAACGAGCAGAATCGGGAACTGAATAATGCCGCTCCACAATGGATTATTGACCTCTTTCCAACCGTAATTGAAGAGAATCAAGAAAACGGTTACGTCAAACTTGCCAATCAGTATCCATTAGGTGCAGATGCCCTAGGGCGCGACCTCATGACACGCATCATTTATGGTGCGCGCATTTCGCTTATGGTGGCATTTATTGGTCCTCTTGTGAGTTTAATTATCGGTGTCTTTTTGGGATTGATGGCGGGTTATTTTGGAGGCTGGGTCGATGGTTTGGTCATGCGAGCTGTCGATGTGATGTATGCTTTCCCTGCCTTGCTCTTCATCATTCTTCTGATGTCGTTCTTTAGAGGTAGTATCACGGATGTTGAACCCGGCACACTTGCTCATACCTTGAGTGAATTGGATCGCTCCATGGGCGGGATGTTCTTTATCTTCATTGGGATTGGCTTAACCTCATGGACGGGGATGGCACGGCTGACTCGTGGTCAAGTGCTTTCCGTTCGGGAAGAAGAGTATGTCCTTGCGGCGAAATCCATCGGTGCTGGGCGACGTAAAATTATGTGGCGGCATGTCCTCCCCAACATCATTGGTCCCATCATCGTCGCCGAAACGCTGACCATTCCGACTTATATCCGCTTTGAAGCCTTCCTCAGCTTTATTGGGATTGGTGTGCAACCGCCCACGCCGAGTTGGGGCTTAATGATTGCGGAGGGTTCACGCTCAATTCAATCATATCCCTATCAAGTGCTATTCCCTGCCATTGCGCTCTTCCTCATCATGTTTGCCTTTAACTTCTTAGGTGATGGCTTACGCGATGCCCTCGACCCACGAATGCGGGGTGTGAATTGACATAGATCATTGAATTCTCTACAGGGTGGTTGCAAAATCACCCTTCTTTTTTGTACAGACAGCAAGGCTTCTGATGCACAGATTGCTTTTTATACTCCTGATATTCATCGCCGCTAATCCTTTACTTGAGGCACAAGACATCAGCATTACACGGATTGCCACCAACCTCAATAATCCGCGCGGGGTGGCAATCATGCCCAATGGAAACTTGCTCGTTGTAGAAGCAGGTATGGGTGATTCTGAATTGGCAACCGATTCTGGCACAGGTCAAGTGTTGCTATTGATTGATGTGAACGACGATGGCGATTTTGATGATGAGCTAGAGCGCACCGCACTTGTACAAGATGAACCCAGCTACAATAGCCTAGACCGCTTTGGCACAGGACATGATGAACCCTTTGGTTTGTCCGATATTGTGCTAATGGAAGATGGGCGTATTTTTTTTAACAAAGACGATCCCTTCTTCCGAGAAGAACCGCGTCTCGATGATGCTGGGTATTATGGCAATACCGGAGTTTTTGTGCTTGATAGGGGAACTGTCTCACTCTTTTCCGATAGTTTAGCCACCTTGAACGCATTAGTTTATGATGCAGAGCGTGAAGTCTTTTTCGTGACTGAGAGTGGTTTTAATCAAATTACGCGTGTCATGATGGATGGTGAAGTTGAGGTGCTAGTCGATTTGCCTGCCCTTGCTCATGGACAACAGCCTGTCCCCTCTGGCATTGCACTTGACCCAACCACAGGCGATGTCTTGATTGCACTCTTTTCCGGCTTTCTCAAGGATTATCATGGTATGTTTTTGGGCTTCTTCCCCGGTGATTCCATGATCGCCCGCCTGAATCCGGAAACACAAGAACTTACATATGAAATCACAGGCTTAACCACCGCCATTGATGTCGCCGTCGATGAAATCGGCAATATATTTGTGGTTGAACTCACAACCGTTTGGCCCGCCCCCCTTATGCCCAGAGATTTTGACCTCTTTGACCCTGATGAATTGCCAGACCCCGGTGGCTATGTTCGCAATACCGGACGTGTCACGATGTTTCCTAGTGATGGGGGTGAACCGCTGATTTTGGCAGATGGCTTGGATAACCCGACAAATATCACGTATCATGAGGGTGATTTGTATGTTTCCACCGGTTTAGGCACACCGGAGCGCATGGTCTTTACGAATAATGGTATTCAACCCATTCGAGGCGAGATTTACCGAATTTCAGGATTTTAGTCGGGCAAGGCGCGTATCTTAGCGATTAACTGTGTGGTACTGTGATTGGGCAAGTAATCAATCAACTCGACCCGCCCACCATAGGCTTCAACTGTGGGACGCTCTGGTAGAGGTTTATGGGCATAATCCCCACCTTTGACATAAATATCCGGCTTCAATGCTTTCAGAAGCGCATCCGCGGTGTCACCTTCAAAAATCACGACAGCTGTCACCGGAATCCATGCCGAGAGCAAGCGCGCCCGTTCAATGGCTGGCACAATCGGGCGACCTATTCCTTTGAGGCGCGCCGTACTATCATCCCCATTCAAACCCAATATTAGGGCATCGCCTAATGCCCTTGCCTTTTCCAGATAATCCAAATGCCCGACATGCAAGAGGTCAAAATGCCCATTTGTCAACACCACTGTTTTTTCTTCTCGACGAAATCGCTCTCGCAGAGCTATGGCTTCATTAAGTGAAAGATGTCGTCCCATAAAAACTCCTAAATGTAACTACAAAAACTTAGTCATTTTCAGGAACAAGTACTTCCGATGGACGAACCGCTGTGCTTCTAATTTGCGATTGAATTATCTCATCTGCATTGGCTGGATTTTCGGCTAATTCATCTCGTTGCGTTTTCAATTTTTCCAGTAGAAAATTATGGCGAAGTTCAAACTCAGTAAAAATCTCACTCCAAGTCTTTACATAAATACGAACTTGTTTCTCGTCAATTGAGTAGACTAAAGAACGTTCACCATGATTAATTGAATTTTTTATTTCGCCTTGAATAAAGCCAGAGGTATCGAAACGATTACCAATCAAATAAAATTTCCATGTCATGTTTTTTGCATTAAATTCTGGCTGTTCTCGAATTACCCTCAAATATTTTTTGACCTGATGCAGTTCCTTTTCTCCAAGTCTCACCTTAGGATTCTTCAATTCAACCACAATATTACTTATTTCGTCTGTCTCTTTTAACAGCCGAACAGCAAATATATCCATTTCACGTTGTTTGTCTTTGTGGGTAATTTTTACTTCTCTATTCTCGCCGCGAAGATGGAATATATAGCGTCTTAAGGCTTCCTCAAATTTTGGCTCTGCTGCAGTTACTAGGTGGTATTCTTCACCAAATAACCAATAATGACTCTCTACCATTTTCTGTATATGATTTGGCTCAGTTACATATAAATCGGAACTAAATACTAGCTGTTTTAGTTCTTCGACAACCTTAAATCGGTCCTCAATTAATCTAATAGTTTTTATTATGTTTGATAATTTAGAGCGTTTAAGTAATTGGGCTAAATCAGCTAACTCAGAGGATTCTAAGTCCGTAATTTCCCGCAACACATCAAAGAGATGACTTCTCTCTGCTTCATCTAAAGCCAGATTCAATAAATGTATAAAGGTCTTCTTTTGTTCCAAATTTAGATTAGAAAATAATTTAGGTTCAACTTGATAAAGTTCCCTCACGATTTTTTCTAATTCTTTATGTCTATATACATCCCACTCATTTTGTCCAAAATCTGGAAAAACTCCAGCTTCCTCATAATCTTGGATTAATTTATCAGTGAAACTTCTAAGGAATGGCTTTCTCTTTGCTCTAAGGAAATTATCTACAAATACTTTTAAACCCCTAAATATTTCATCTCTACGACTTAGTGTTGGCAACATTAACTGACCATCATCACTGTGACTACTTCCGAAACCATAAATATGAATCATGTCGAAATAATCGCTTTTAATGTAAACACTGTGATAAAAACTATCACCTTTATTATTCAGTGTAGTTGTTTCCTTCTGGCGTTCTACATTATCAGACCCAATATAGTAATAATGAGAATATTCATTGGATAGACGTTCTACCCAACGGACATATTTGATATCAAATTCAAATAACTGACCATCTTCATATTGTTCATATTGTGTTTCCTCTATATCACCTATTAAGTTTGAATAATCTATTGGTATTCGATTAATGAGTAATGCAAATTCACGGGCAGAATTCAATTCCAGAAACCATGCAAATTCTTTAACTAGATATGGATATATTTCTGTTTCAAAGTGATATTTGCTCAAACCAATGATTCCTGAAAACCTAACCATTGTTCCTAATGCTTCGTCAATTGGCTTTGGCTCAGTATTTGAAAATTCATTTAAAGTATCTATATCAATATTAATAGAGTAAATATAATTTATGTCTTCATTTACGGGAGTATAGATTGTCTTCCATTCAGCATAACGCGCAAAGTGAAAAAACGTGAGTCGCCCAACACCATTTTTCCCGTGAATAGCTGACACTTTCTTATTTACGATGTCTTGAAGTTCTTTTTCTGACTGGAAAAATGGTCTAAAAGTGCTATCTAGGTTTTCGTGAGGGATGCCAGATCCATTATCAATAATTCGTATTTCGGTTATACCATCCAGTTCATTTAAATCCAATTGAATTTCAACTTCTGTTGCGCCAGCATCAAATCCATTCCAAATATATTCTGAAATAGCTTGCTTTGCGTCATATCTTTTTAATGCTTTTTTTGTTCCCTCAACTGTTATCCGAATCGGTTGCTGTACCATGCGTTTAGCTTCCCTGACTAATTTACCTTATTATATTACTAAGTAGAATTCATGTCAGTTACAAATTAAATGAAGTAAAATCCAAAATATTATCTCCCTAAATGTAAGATACATAATAGAGAAAACATCCATAAACATAAGCATCTGTTGACAAACAATTGACAAGTCGGTGGAAGCTGTTTAGAGTGGTAGTTACAAATATTCACATGGAGCTTTCCATGCATCATTTCTGTTGTTGTTGTCTCAAGTTGATGTGTGACATGACTTAAGACAACAACCTGACAATTTCGACATCTCGACAGGTCGATGGCAATGTCTGAGCGTGACACACATTCCTAAACGGATGTGAACACCGCTTGATGTTCCATTGACCTGTTTTTATTTTGCCGACAGCAACCTAATCACGAGAATCATGATGCTTAAACAACTCACAACACGCACCATCGATCACGTTCAATCAACCGATATTGATTCACAAATCGGCAATACTCCCCTATTGAGTTTCCGACAGATTTCCCGACATTTGCCAGAAAATATCGCCATCTATGCCAAAGCCGAGTGGCATAATCCGGGGGGGAGTGTCAAAGACCGTGCCGCCCGCGAAATTATCCGCCAAGCTGAACAAGATGGACGACTCACTCCTGACAAAATTTTGATGGATAGCACCAGTGGGAATACGGGCATTGCCTATGCTATGTTGGGCGCGGCGAAGGGCTATCGAGTGAAGCTCTTTTTGCCAGAAAATGCCAGCCCAGAACGCACCGCTATCCTACGCGCATATGGTGTGGACATTGTGTTCACCGACCCACTCGAAGGATCAGATGGCGCAATTCGGGAAGTGCGGAAGCTGGCGGAAGCCGAACCCCACCGCTATTTCTATGCCGACCAATACAACAACCCCGCCAATTGGCAAGCGCATTATCATAGCACTGGGGTTGAAATCTGGGAGCAAACGAATCAGGAAGTCACACATTTCATTGCTGGCTTGGGAACAAGTGGCACACTGACAGGAACCGGACGACGCTTGAAAGATTATCATCCTGATATTCAGATTGTTTCCCTGCAACCGGATTCTCCTTTTCATGGCTTAGAAGGTCTCAAACACATGGAAACCGCCATCAAACCGGGCATTTACGATGAGTCATTCGCAGACCGCAATCTGGGTATCAGCACCGAAGCGACTTATACAATGGCACGGCGTTTGGCACGAGAAGAAGGCTATCTCGTGGGGATTAGCTCGGCAACCGCGATGGTCGGAGCGCTCCAAGTAGCAGAAGAACTCGCAGAACAAGGCAAAGCTGGCATCATTGTCACACTTTTTCCTGACAATGCCTACAAATATCTCTCGGAACGCTTCTGGCACATTGACTAAGCCTACCTGACGTTTCCCCCACGCTCCCGTTGACCCCAGTCAGACGGAGTGCTACCCTATGCGGGCAAAAATGCGATGGAAAATGTATGGCTGAGCTTCACGAACCGGAAATCGACCCGTTTGAAGACACCTCCCCGACGAATATTGTGCGTCCGGTGGGGCTGGATGAACGCTTAAATGAACTCCCCACGTGGCGTAAGACGGCTGGTTGGTTGAGTCTGCTGGGTGCAATGGGATTCACGATTGCCACGGTGGTGCTGTTGTTATCGCCATCGGAACCCTCCCCTGCACCTACTCAGGTCACGGATAATCCAACAGAAGTGAGTACGGATATTCCGACTGAAGCCCCTACGGATAGCCCAACGACACAACCAAGTCAAGCCAATACCATCACCGAACCCACCTCATTGCCAACACTTAGCCCAGACCGTTTCGCTGGCATTCTCCAAGCACCTGTAGATATATCAGAAGAACCCTCTCTCGCGGATTTGAGTGGGATACAATATGACCCCTTCACCGTTATTCCGAATCGCCCAAGGAGTGGGATGATTAGCTACACCGCAGAGCAAGGCGATTCGATTTCTGAGATTGCGGTGCAGTATGGTATCGAACCGGAAAGTATCGCATGGTGCAATGACCGTCGGCTGGCACAGGTCTTGCGTCCGGGAGATGTGGTGAATATCCCACCCACCGATGGCGCGTGTCACCTTGTCCTGAGTAGTCAAGCTCTCTCCATTCAAGACATCGCAGAGCGATTTAAGATAACAGATGCCTATGCCATTATCGATTCACAGGCGAACAGCATTGCGAATGCGTCACCCGATACACTCTTGCCCAGCGGAACACAGTTGTTCATCCCCGGTGGTGAAGGTGAACCGATCACATGGCGACCTCCTGTCGAAGAAGATGAAGCCGGAAACGTGATTGCCTTCGCACCCAACCAAGCTGGCAGTTGCGGTTCTGTTGGCGGTGGCGGCACATTCTGGGGCAACCCCTTACCAAATGGGACTTTTGTGCGCGGTTATTATCCGGGACATACGGGAATCGACATCTCCGCTTCCACTGGCACACCTGTTTTCGCGGCAAATGGTGGACCTGTTTTGTACGCCGGTTGGAACTCATGGGGCTATGGTAACACTGTAGTACTGGGTCATGGTCCTTTCTCCACATTGTATGGACATATGGATCGGCTGGCTGTGCGTTGTGGCGATTTTGTCCAAACGGGACAAATCATTGGCTTTGTTGGCAGTACAGGCAATTCGTC
>JANQRM010000635.1 GCA_028284565.1 Anaerolineae bacterium
TTCATCGTGGCTATTAGGTTGATGTTGCGCCCAATCGAAGATGATACGTTCCCAGCCGACTCCAAGTTCGCATGTGAGTTCGGGTAGCCAGAAGCCTTCGACAATGCCGAAGCGATTATTGGGTGTGATTAGGGAGTTGTCTTGGGCGATTGTGGGAATGGATAATACAAGGCAAATCAATGCCAAGCCGATGACACGCATTACACCTCGACCTCTGCAGGGCGAACATCTTTCAGGCGCATTTGGAGGTTGCGTCGTCCATTCCATTCGTTCATTTCGAGGGAGTAGACGACATCCATATAATCCGACATTTCTGTTGCCCAATGTCCGAGACCAAAGCCAATCGCATCTATCGGGGGCTTGCCAGCACGAGCAAAACGTAACTTGAGATGACGGTCATCATTGCCGACGGTACGACACTGGATCACTCGCGCACGTTTGGTCATGAAGATGGGTTTGGAATTGCTGTGTCCAGTGGGTTCGAGCAGTTGGAGTTCATTGACCATTTTTTCGGATAAACGGTGAATGTTCATCTCCAAATCAACCTCAATGGTTTTGACTAAGTCCTGCCCTTCTAAGACGCGTTGGGCTTTATCCATCAGTCGTTCTTCGAGTTGCGGGATGTTTTCTCTTTGTACTGTAAAGCCAGCCGCCATCGCATGTCCACCATGACGGACGAGTAAATCCGCACATTCATCAAGGGCTTGGGTAATATTGAATTCGGGGATACTGCGACAAGAGGCACGCACCTCTTCGCCTGCCAGTTCCATGATAACCGTCGGGCGGTAGTATTCTTCAGCAAGTCGTCCGGCGACCAAACCTACAATACCCGGTTGGAAGCTCTCATCCCCAGCGAAAATGAGGGGTGTGTCGTTGATGTCTTCCAGTTGTTCACGGATGACAGCTTGTGCCTCACGGGTGAGATGTTGACGATCTGTGTTGAGCTGTTGCAGTTTTTGAGCATATTGCTTGGCAGAGCTGTCATCACGAGCGGAGAGCAATTTGTAGGCAATGATGGCATCGTCTAAGCGTCCAGCGGCGTTGATACGGGGTCCTAAGCCGAAGCCAATATCCATTGCAGTGACTGCCCCAGCCTTCAATCCGGCAACTTCCATCAGGGAACGAATGCCCGTTCGACGGGATTCATTGATGGTCTGTAAGCCATGAATAATCATCGTGCGATTTTCGATGCAATTGAGGGGCATGATGTCCGCGACTGTGCCGATGGCAACTAAATCGAGCAAATCAGATTGACGGATTTTGGGATAGGTAGCTCGTTGTTCGCGCCATTTCTTTTGAAGCAGGGCTTTGGCAACCATGAAGGCAACTCCGACCCCAGCCAGCCGTTCCTCGCCATCACAATCTTCTTGTTGAGGATTGATAACCGCAAGCGCGGGTGGAATTTCAGGTCCGATGGAGTGATGGTCTGTGATGATGATATCTAAGCCCGCCGCAATTCCAGCTTCCACTTCATCGACAGAACGAATGCCACAATCGACTGTGATGACGAGTCTTGTTCCATTTTCGGCAAGTTGTTGGAGAGCGGGTTTGTTGAGACCGTAACCTTCGTCAATGCGATGCGGAATATAGGCACTCACATTAGCATTTAAGGCTCTGAGAACTTGCATCATAAGGGTCGTAGCGGTGACACCATCGGCATCAAAATCGCCATAGACCACGATGGCTTCGCCCTGCTCAATGGCTGACCAAATGCGCTTGACCGCTTTCTCCATATCTTTCATGTTGTAGGGGTCTTGCGAGAGCTCTTTAGTATAGAGGAAACGGTGTGCGTCTTTGGGGTCTTCAAACCCCCGATTATAGAGGATTTGTGCCAAAACTGGACTGACCTTGTATCGATGGAGGTGCGATGGCGGTGCAGGCGGTGCAACAGCCCAGTGTTTTAACAACATAGACTCTTCCAAAAATTTCCTTAAAATAATGGTTCATCCTACCATGCCCTGATATAAGGAACAAGTATGGCACGAATAGTCTTCATGGGGACCCCCGAATTTGCGGTCCCGACATTACATGCATTAATCGATCATCATGAGGTGATTGGAGTTGTGACTCAGCCGGACAGACCTGCTGGGCGAAGGCAACAAGTACGCCAATCGCCTATTAAACTAGTGGCTGTTTCAGCAAGGATTCCGGTGTTTCAACCGCAGAAGTTGCGTCGGGAAGAGGCGATTGAAGAATTGAGTCAGTGGGAAGCGGATATGTTTGTGGTTGCCGCCTTCGGACAGATTTTGCCACAGAGCGTCTTAGATATGCCGAAACTGGGATCGATTAATGTCCATGCATCTTTGTTACCGCGTTGGCGTGGAGCCGCGCCGATTCATGCGTCGATACGAGCCGGCGATGAAGAAACAGGCATTACGATCATGTTGATGGATGCGGGCTTGGATACAGGTCCGATGCTGACCCAGCGCGTGATACCGATTGAACCCGATGACACCGGACAGTCGATGCATGATAAGCTGGCGCAGTTGGGGTCGGATTTGCTGATTGAGACCTTGCCGATTTATTTATCTGGTGAGATAAAACCGCAACCACAAAATGATGATTTGGCGACCTATGCGCCCCAAATCAAAAAGCGTGAGGGCGAGATTGCTTGGTCGAATTCTGCGGAGGCGATTGAACGCTTGGTGCGGGCTTTTACCTCGTGGCCCGGAACCTATACCTCTTGGAATGGTAAGCAACTGAAAATTCATTCAGGGACGAATGCTGATGGATCGGCTGAGATTGGGCGTGTGATTGAGAAGCATGGGCAATTCGCTATTGGGACAGGGGATGGTTTGTATTACCCCGATGTTATTCAACTCGAAGGGAAGAAACGGACATCGGTGGATGATTTTGTGCGAGGATATACGGATTTTGTGGGAGCAAAACTCGGTGAATGAAAAACTGAAACGAGCAAGGGTTGCATTAGAAGGATTATCAGTTGGTGATGCGCTGGGAGAACGGTACTTTGGTTATACTGCAATTGTTGAGTCTTTGATTGAACAGCGTGGTACACCTCAAGCCCCATGGCATTGGACAGATGATACGAATATGGCGTTGTCGATTTATGAGAACTTGCGCCTTTTTGGTGAGATACAGCAGGATAATCTGGCGTATAGTTTTGCTCAACATTTTGAACGAGAGCGAGGGTATGGTGGAGGTGCGGCAATGCTGTTGCGACAAATCCAAATAGGGTTGCCGTGGCGAGAACTCTCAGCTGGCTTATTCAGTGGGTCGGGGTCGTATGGGAATGGCGCGGCGATGCGGATTGCTCCATTGGGAGCCTATTTCTCCGATGATATAGACACTTTGATAGAACAAGCCAAACTCGCATCAGAAGTTACCCATGCCAACCCGGAAGGTATCGCAGGGGGGATTGCGATTGCTGTAGGAACAGCCGTTGCTATTCAACTTTCTCAGGAAGCGTCTACCCTTCCATCGAGACAGGACTATTTAGATGCGATTTTGTCTCATGTTCCCGATAGTGTGGTGCGTGAGAAAATTCGACATGCGCGTAATCTTGATGCGAGTGCCTCTGTGGAATTGGCTGTGTTCGCTTTGGGGAACGGCAGTGCGATTTCTGCTCAGGATACGGTGGCGTATTGTCTATGGTGTGCAGGCGGACATCTCAATAATTATGTAGAAGCCTTTTGGACAACCGTGAGTGGCTATGGGGATATTGATACCAACTGTGCGATTGTGGGTGGGATTGTTGCGTCGGTTGTTGGGATAGAGGGCATTCCGCAAGCATGGCGAGAGAACCGTGAACCCTTGCCTGATTGGGCTTTTGGTGACTGAGATGAAGTCCCCTATTATGGATTTGGTACAAATTGAGCAGTTGGCGAAGGCACGACAGAATGAGTTTGAAGTCTTTCGCCATATGCTGGAGATCAACGAGGATGTGTCCGATGCAGAATTGGATGCTTGGGTAGATGGCCTTGCCCAGCCGATTATCGACATGATAGATTGCACAGCATGTGGGAATTGTTGTCGGGTGTTGGATGTGTATGTCACACTAGATGATACACAACAACTCAACAATATCGTTGATATTTCATTAGATGCAATTAGTGAGCAGGAATCAGCCAAAGCCGTTGGGGAGTGGGGCAATTGAAGACTAAGCCCTGTTCATTTTTAGAGGGCAATTTGTGTTCGATTTATGCTCATCGCCCAGAGACTTGTCGGATCTATCCAGCTTTGACACCCGATTTTCGTTGGACAATAGAGGATACGATTGCTGGTGCTTCGATTTGCCCAATTATCTAAAATGTGTTGGATGTGGTAATTGAGCGACTAGATTTGTTATATTCCATCAGCCAAACATAAAAATTGTATAAAAGTCTGTGAAATGTGTAACAAAATCGCGTTGGTTTGCGTATAAGAAATAATACTGAAAACAAAGGGAGACCATCATGGAACAAAAACCTAAGAAATTGTATCGCTCACGGACCAATAAACAAATCGGTGGTGTTGCAGGTGGGTTGGGTGAATACTTCGGTATTGACCCCGTACTCATTCGCATTGTATGGCTCATCGCGTTTTTGGGTCTGGGAACTGGATTGTTGCTTTACATTATCCTGTGGATTGTTATCCCAGAAGAACCGGAATTTGAAGCAGTCTACAAGATGAAGAACGAGGAATATCTCTAGGAGTCAAAGGTCGGATAGAGATGAGGCACTAAGTCCTCTGCTGTCTTGACCGGACTCGCACAATCGAGCAGGAGATAATGCCCCGCTTCATTGGGATGGGCATGAGCATAAGTCGAGAGGCGCAGGTGTTGGTCGGCGACGATTTGATGCCCGCCTCGTGTACCAATATGCCCAGCAACGAGAACTTTTTGCTCAATGGGACTCAATTCAGAGATGACTTGCAAGAAGACCTGGAGTAAGAAGGCATAGCCCTTTTCGCTCCAGTCTTTTTCGCTTGTGGTGAACAAGACATCCCATAAAAATTCAAACTTCCCGCTGTTTTGGCGCAGTAATATCCCCCGAATTAAGTCTGTGTAGCGTAAATCAGAGTGGGATTCGATGCCCATGAGATGGTTCACACGCTGATTGTAGTTAAGATTATCGCGCAAATCTTCAATCGGATATTCTTCGAGAAGCATATCCCCTTGCTGAAGGACAACATCATGGTCAAAGTCAAGAATGAGCAAACCATCTTCGCGGGTTTTGACGGCAGGCGACGCCCCGGCATGGGTGAGTAAAACACCAGCTTGCGTGCGAACATAAATCGGCAATGATTTGAGAAAATGAATGACATCATCTCGACAATAGGGAATGCCACCGCGTTTATCGAGACGCACTAGGAATTTTTCAAAACGCGGGGTGAATTCCATCTCCCCTTTGGCGAGAGTCACACTATAAATGTGCGGCATCTCATGATTACCCAAGAGCATGACGATTGTTTCGTCGCCCATGGCTTCTTGCAGGCGCATGACATCCATGAGCATGTCAAGGCTGGCATCCTCCGCTTCGGAGCCATAGCCGTGTATCAGATCACCACAGATGATGAGGCGTTGGACTTCGCCATTTTCATATAATCGCAAGAACTTATCCCGCAGATGACGATAGACCCATCC
>JANQRM010000653.1 GCA_028284565.1 Anaerolineae bacterium
CAAACGGCAACACGAGATTGAGCAAGCTGAAGATAATCAACAGAACAGGAAATTCACTTTGGAAGTTGAAAGTCTCAATCAGAGAGGCTTCGAGTTCATAGACAGGTGGAACCATGCCAAAAGCATTTGAGACTCCCATGAATGCCAGTGCAATCAGCAAGAGAGACATATCCCAACGCTTAGGGAGTACATCAGTTTGGAGCAATTCTCGCCCCGGCAGGCGTGCCAGCAAACCCACATTGTCATGGGGACACGTCCGTACACAATCGAGGCACATTGTACAATCCATATTGCTTTTGATTTGCGGTGCGAAGAGTTCTGTCCCACATCCCAGTGTTCCCTGTGGACTGTGTTGTCCGTGTGTACCATCCGTGGCGATGTCGACAATCTGCACAACAGGCGCATAATCTCCATTCACACATTCCTTCCCTACGCAAGTCGCGCAGGTATTCGGATTTTTCACCCCAATCTGCGTGGGTGAAGCAGTGGAATAAACAAAGTTGAAGGTCCCCAAGGGGCAGACATATTTGCAGAACGCCGACTCAGTGAAGACTGCTTCCATCACGAAAGAGGCAATGAAATAGAACAAAACGACCCAAGCCGTAAGTATCGGGCTTGCCCACAAATCCAGCCATTCATAGAGAAAGAACATTACAAACAAGCTCCCTATCGCCAGCCATCTATTGCGGAATATCTGCGGGAAGCGTCGCCCACTGATGCTCAGTTTCTTGGCAAGTGTACGCGGAACAGTGAAGGGACAGCTCATGCAGAATAGATTGCCAGCGAGTAGCAATGCAATTACGACGATGCCACGATAATGCACCCAAGGTGCAACCGTTGCTAGATTCTTAGGGGCAACCTGCGGACCTGTGAAACCATCAAATAAGACGAATACCGCTACAACAAGAAAGGGAATCTGTAAGACCAACCGTCCATATCGTGCTTTGAGCAAACGCCCCAATATCGGGAAATTTAATACGTCAACAACATTCTTCGGGCGATAAAGGGCAGGTTCGGGTGTCGTCATGAATTGCTCCGATAAGATTAACCATAAAAATGATCTGTTAAGGATGTGAGTTCGTTGTTGAGGGCTTGTCTGCATCCAACTGGAAACCTAGACTCAAACCAATTAATGTCGCAGGTGACGATAGCTTGCACATCATCTTTCCCATAATTTGGGGTGAAAATGGCATACCATTCTCAAGCCACCAACTCATTACATTCAGCAATGCGCCTGTTGTATGCTGAGCAATTATTTCGTAAGGTATCCCTTCATCTGGCTCAGGTAGTATCGCCATGAGTTGATTATGGATAAGTGTCGCGATATAGTTTCGAGTCTGGGTAATCGCAATGTTAACTCTGCTACCTCCAATAAAAAGCACTCGATACAAATGAGCATGTGCCTCAACATGCTGAAAAATTCGGATCATCGCGTGTTGACTGTCAATGCAACAACGCTCATCATTCGCAAGTTCAACAACTAAGTCGTCCGAAACCTCCCGCAAGGTCACATCTAGAATCTGCTCTTTATTCTCATAGTGTAAATAGAATGTTGCGTAATTCACATCTGCGCGGTCGGTCAATTCCTTAATGGTGATGGGATCATATCCCTTTTGCAAAATTAGGTCGATCAGTGCTTGTTGCAGACTTCTTCTGGTTCGTTGAACTCTTCTATCTATCATTTATATACATTTGTCCATTATGCAATAAGTGACGGTTTTTACAGCTTGACATATAGGGATATGGAATCTCATTATACGATATAAGCAACACAATGTCGAATAATTGTTAATCGGGAGTAACCTATGACGCTTAAGAGTCAGGCAATTCCACTAGAGAAAGCGAAACATCTTCAAGGTCAGTATCCACCAACCCGCATCCGTTTTGATTGGTGGGTTGCTTTGTTATCCACATGGTTTATTGTTGGACTATATCTTGATGGTTGGGCGCATAGCCATTTGCCAGACAGTTTTGAAAGTTTTTTCACCCCTTGGCATGGTGTGCTGTATACGGGGATATTATCGATTGGAATCCTCTTAATCATCACGCAACGGCGAAATATTTCAAAAGGCTATTCGTGGAAGCAATCCCTTCCGCAAGGTTATATCTTAGCATTGCTTGGCTTTTTGGCGTTTGTTGGTGGTGGCATCTTTGATTTTGTTTGGCATGAGCTATTTGGATCAGAAGCCGACATTGAAGCACTCCTTAGCCCTGCCCATTTATTGCTGGCTACTTCTGGATTTATTGTGGTGACAGCTCCCTTACGCTCTGCTTGGAATGATCGGAAGCGACACGGTTGGAGTGCCATGTTTCCGGTTATTCTCTCAGCGACCCTTGCTCTCTCAATACTCACTTTCTTCATGGAATACGTTCACTTCTATAACACGCCTGTTATTTTGGTTATTGATCCCGGTTCAGCCGAAACCCTTATCGAAATGGAAGACCCGCGCTTCTTACCCAATATGTATGGCGTTTTGAGTTCAATCGTTCCTTCTTTGTTAATTATAGGAACGCTCCTGATTTTGCTTTCACGCTGGACGTTGCCATTTGGCACGATGACCTTGGTGATCGGCATCAACGCTGGATTTATGTACTTCATGTCGTGGGGCGAGGTCAATCGCTTTCCAGCATTATTGATTGGGATGTTGGTCGTTGCCATCCTTGCTGACGTACTGTGGCATCAACTTAAACAGGTCAACGATCCAACAAAGGCGCGATATATATTCACATTCAGTGTGCCATTTACGATGAGCTTGCTTTACCTGCTCTTACTCCATCAAACTTCCTTATCACAAAATGGAGAGGGCTTATGGTGGGCAATTCATATGTGGTTAGGAGTCCCGTTTGTTGCTGGAATCGGCGGTGTTCTGTTAAGTGTTTTGCAACTGTCGGCTAGGGATTTCGCCCAAGCAAATACAGCCTGACAACAGGTAAATAATACACCTATTCCTCCCGATAGAGCGTAGGATTCATCACCCAAATTTCAGTTGATTCGGGCAAGGTCTCTTTGGAAATCGTGACTGTTGTGCTATCCAGCCATTTCACTTGGTCATCGGGATAATGTAAGGTGAATTCGGTTACAGGAAGCATGAAGAAACGTGGTCCCGGTATGCGATAGTGCATGGGAATAACGACTTTGGGCTGAATGGTGTTGATGACATGATGAAGGTCATCCAGTTCAATCGTCGGCGGTCCACCTACCAGTGCAAATAAGACATCAGTAGCGGATAAGGCTTGCATTTGCCAGTCTGTCAACGGATTGCCCACATCCCCCATGTGAGTGAAGTTGATGCCTTCTAGTGAGAAACGGTACATCGCATTATCTCGCACCACCTCTTTATGGATGATGCTCTCTTGCGACCAGATGGCAGTCACACCCACACCTTTGGCAGTTGCGCCTGTATCCACAATATCTGTTGCCGTGACCAATTCAAAGCCAGCAGGAATCGTGTCTACATGACAATGGGCTTCATCATCATCAGAACTACGAATCACAATATCTGCTGGGACTTCAATCGGCGGTAAGTTCATTTCTTCATTGGGTTCATAAGGGTCAGTGATAATCCGCAGACCATCACCTGCTAGCAAAAACGATGCATGTGCCAGCCATTGAATCTTCATCATCTATCCTTCGTTTGAAATGGGGCAGATACCCCGCCTAATAAAGCTTGATATCTTAGCTTAACTTCCATATCGCTTGACACGCAAATCGGCTTGGGCTTTGTGTCCCCAGAAACGTTCAATCTCGCATAACCGTGAGCAATATTCACCAACTAAGGCACTGGCTTCATCCGTGAGGACTCGTTGATAGGTGACCGTTTTGATAAATTTGCCTACCCACAATCCTCCTGTGTAACGTCCGGCGAGCTTCGTTGGGAGTGTATGGTTTGTTCCGATCACCTTGTCCCCATAGGCAACATTGGTTCGCGGTCCGACGAAAAGTGCGCCATAGTTGGTCATATTTTCCAAGAAATAATCATCATTTTCAGTCATGATTTGCACATGCTCACTCGCCAGTTTATCGGCTTCAATGCAGGCTTCTTCTAAGCTATCCACCAAGATAATCTGTCCATAGTCTTTCCATGAGATGCTAGCAATATCAGCAGTGGGTAGTGTTTCGAGTTGTCGTGCGACTTCCTCTAGTGTTTCATTGGCGAGTTTTTCACTGGTGGTAATCAAGACGGCTGGGGATGTGGGACCGTGTTCTGCTTGTCCCAGTAAATCCGTCGCCACCATCTCCGCATCAACTGTCTCATCCGCAATCACAAGGACTTCTGTTGGTCCAGCGAGTAGGTCAATCCCAACTTGACCGAAGAGTTGACGCTTCGCTTCTGCAACATAGGCATTACCGGGTCCCACAATCATATCGACCGGTTCCATCGTCTGTGTTCCCAATGCCATACGTGCAATGGCTTGGACACCCCCGATCACGTGAATTTCATCGGCTCCGGCGAGATGCATAGCGGCAATCGTCTCATTAGCAAGTTCGCCATTAATGGGTGGCGTACATGCGATAATCTGCTTAACGCCTGCGACCTTTGCGGTGAGGACACTCATATGCGCCGAAGCAACCATTGGATAACGTCCACCGGGGACATAACACCCTACTCGATTCACTGGGATATTTTTATGTCCAAGAATGACACCGGGTAAGGTTTCAACTTCAATATCTTGCAAGGCATTTTTTTGATGCTGAGCGAAATTGCGAATCTGCTCTTGAGCAAATTGTAAGTCCTCGATGGTTTGTTCATCGACAGAAGCGACAATCTCTTGGATTTGCTCGTCCGATAATTTGAACTGGGGTGGATTCCAATTATCAAATTTTACCGATAATTCGCGCACCGCTTCATCACCGCGTTGCCGAATGTCATCCAAGATACCCGATACCACCTGTTGCACTTTAACATCTGCGTCATATGCCGCTTCGGGATTGATTCCTTCTTTAATAATTCGTGCCATGAGATTTGCTCCAAGATTGTTGATACACGGGTTTTTATTAAAAATGATAGAAGTTGTGCATACGTATTCACGATACCTTAAATTAGAGTGCGCGCTTTGTCAATTTACAGTTCGAGATACTTTCCAACTTCCTGTCGATGATAAACTTTTCCTATAGAAAAAGCCAAATAATCGCAGGTGTGGAACTCAATTGATTATGGCATCAAGCGGGAATAAGCCTTCGACAACATTTCACGTTATAATGTGGAAAATGGCTTCACTTGAAGGAAAAAACTTGTGAATGACTCGGCAGAGTATTATGAAGAGGAAAACGAACCGATAGAAGGTTATTGTTTGCGGGATAAGGAACACGTCGAGATAGAAGACCCCATTCCTGTCTGGACACGCAGAGGCTTGCCCGCGACACGAGGCACTTGTCCCATTTGTAGTGGAACTGTCTTCCGTATGGGTAAGACCTATTTACATGATGAAAAGAATCGTCCAGAAGCGATTCAAATTGGCGATTCCGACAAGCGTAATCGTCCTAAACTCGCACGCGATACGGTTTATGTTGCCTATGCTGAGGATGACGAAGCCCTCGCCCAACAAATTGGGGATGACCTTGATAAAACGGGGATTGCCGTTTGGATGCATGAACATGAGACGGGCAATACGAAATGGGCGGGTGGGGTCCATCCAGCGTTGAAAGAATGTGCGCGCTTGGTCTATGTACTATCACAAGCCTCGCTCGATTCCGATGAAATCGAAAAAACATGGGCTTTCTTTCGAGAACAACGGAAACCGATAGTGATTGCTCAATTAGAAGCCGTTGACCCACCTGACCCCATCCGGCGGAGTCCGCGTTTTGATTTTGCACAAGATTACAAACCCAACTTCCGTGATATGGTGCAAGCCCTCACCCGCTAATGGTTAAGGCATCCCCATGATTCACGAACCTGCATCGTCGCCAGAATACATTCCCGTTGCGCGCCCCCCAGCACCGTCTCAACCTGCACTGGATGATGAAAGCAACATAGACGAACTCGCTACCCTTATCGGCATGGTCATGAAGGTGAAAGGGCGAGTCGAGACTGATTTTCATGACTTACTGCGTGAAGACCAAGTCTTATTACTTCGTGGCGATAGTCACATCCTTGTCAGCTTTGTCGGACAACTCACCCAGTATCCAGAAATTGCGTATGACAAACTTGACGAACTCTTGGGGAAATTCCATCTTACCCCCCTATTTAGAGAGAGTGCCGATGGTCAACATATCATCCACATTATTCGCGGGCGCATCCCTAAGCCGAAATCACCCCGTCCTTGGTTGAATATAATTCTTTTTCTATTAACAATATTTAGCACATTGATGATCGGAACCGTCATCGCTATTGGCGAAATTACTCTGACAGATGAAGCATTTGCTACGGACATCAGTGCAAACTTCTATGGCGAAATGTGGCGTGGAATCCCCTACATGGTTAGTTTGATGTTGATTTTGGGGATTCACGAGTTGGCACATTACATCACGCTCATGCGCTACGGTGTTTCAGCAACCCTACCGTTTTTCTTGCCTTTTCCACCGAACCTGATTCCCAACCCATTCGGGACAATGGGTGCAGGTATCTTGGTTCGCAGTCCAATACGAAATCGCAAGCACTTGTTCGATTTGGGCGCATCGGGTCCGATTGCGGGTTTGGTGGTCGCCATTCCCATTTTGCTTATTGGGTTGTCTACCTCACCTGTGATTCCACTATCTGAAGGGGCTGTGGAAGGGAATTCGCTTCTGTATGCAATGGCAAAGATGATAGTGTTTGGCGAGTTTTTGCCAAATGCGGAGGTTGATGTGGTTCTCAATCAGTTGGCATGGGCAGGATGGACTGGCTTATTCGTCACTGCTTTGAATCTGATTCCGCTGGGGCAATTGGACGGCGGACACATCGCTTATGCTTTACTTGGCGACAGTGCTAGAAAGCTGTTCTATCCCATTTTGTTTACCATATTGTTCTTGATGCTCTTCTTCTCCAATATCTGGTGGTTTATGGCGATTCTGCTCTTCTTTATTGGAGGAGCTTATGCTGTCCCGCTTGATAATATCACGCGATTGGATGCCCATCGTCGCTGGCTAGGGGTGACTGTGGCAGTCATCTTTGTGCTTATCTTTATCCCTGTTCCGATTGCCGATGCACCCATCTCTGCGATGGCTTTTCAAGTCCCCGCACCTATTCTCATATTCGGCACTTTATGGGCAACGCGCCACCGTTTCATGGGGCAAAGATAAAGCACATCATCCGATACTGGTGTCTTCCTTGCGTTTTTCTTCTAGTCTCTCGAATTCAGAGTCTGCCAATTGTGATGCGTACAAACCCACCAAACGCGCCATAATCACTGTGATGTAAAGTACGCCAATAATTGCTTGTGTACTGGTAATCATGCGCGCCCACCATGTTGCCGGAGTAATATCCCCATAACCAAGCGTGGTCAGTGTTGTATAGCTAAAGTAGATGAAATTCTGCCAAGGAAAAAGCTCAGCATCGCCAACGGTTGCATCATTGAAGGCATGAATACTCGTTTCTGCAAAGGTAAGTGTTTCGGTGATTCCGTAAATTGGCACAAAGACAGCACCTAACATCAGATAGACAGCACTCGCCGCGAAGATAATATCTGAATTAATTGAGCGTGAGGTAAAGATGTAGCGAATCAGAACCCACGCCACCATCGCCTGAAATAAGCCAATCGCCACGTATCCAGCTAGTAATGCCCAAATCTCCGTCTGGTTAAAGGCATAAAACAAACCTACTACACCCCAAACGACACCCAAGACCACTAAAATACGAAATTCAAGGGGGTTTTCACGGACAATTAACAACCCTGCACCAATGAGTAACAAGTATAAGCTCTGGTAAAGTAGGAGGCTGACTAATGACCCGTCGCCAGTAATAGGATAGGCACTTTGAATGAAAAAGACCAATACAAGGATATAGATAGATTTTCCACGGACACTATCCGCTAAATCATTGGTTTGCATGCTATTAGAAATTTTAGATTTTAAATCAAGCATCTATTGCTCCCAAAATGCTTCTCGGAAGAATGGCTCGGAGGCGATATTCCAATTCACTGAGCATGACAGCTGTTGCGCCCCATACTTTGTGACCGCCAATCTGGTAAAAAGGAATCGGAATCATCTGCCCACGAAATTCCCAATCTTCTACTGCTTTACTTTCAGTTTTTAATAAGTTGATAATCGGAAAGGGAATGACCTCAGCCACTTCTGCCGGACTGGGGACAAAGGCGGGACGAGAATCTAACACTGCAACTGTGGGATGCACATCAAAATTAGATGGGGGGATATAAATCGATGACAATTGTCCCAAGATGTCAATTGTCTGATCGCAAATGCCAAGTTCCTCGCAGGTTTCACGCAAGGCTGTTGCAATTAAGGATTCATCATCCGGATCGCGTCGTCCGCCGGGGAAGCTAATCTGCCCACTATGCCCATGCAAGTTATCGGTTCGTCGAGTGAGAACGAGTTGAAGCATTTCTTCTTCATCAGGGTAAAATAACGCCAAGACTCCGGCTTGTCGAGGCGGGTCGTCATGTTCTGTGGGACGCAACCGTCGGCTAAGCGGAGCCATCTTTGCCTGTGCAGAGTCGACATCAAAATTTTTAAGTTGGAGTGCGTTGCGGATATGGTCAACAGTAATCATCGAACCAGACGTGTAGATAATGATGACGGCGATGATAAAGTTTACCTTGTGCCACACGGATTTCGCCAATTGACTTGGGGATTAATCGAACACGGAGGCGTTGGGCATCGGCGCGACCCATCTTATTCCATGTTTCATAAGTCTCCTGCAAGAGCAAGAAGGCATCCGACCCACCAAAGGTATGGACACGCCCCTTAAATAGGTAGGGGGCAAAAGCGGCACTAGCAGGTGCGAATAAGGCAATTCCACCTTTTTCCATTCCGTAGGCTTTTTGTCCTTCTTGGATATGGAACACAGCAAAGATGTAATCTTTGGGTTCATTCAGCATCATATATAATTGGAATCCCTGCCAATAATCGGCAGGATTCATATTCTGCCCTAAGATATTAATCTCATGGTCATCTGATAAGAGCAGATGGAGCGCTGCGGTATCGATTTTGTCGATTTCATCTGCTAAGAGATAGAGCGCGCTACTGCCAATTTGTTTCTGAATATTGGGTCCAGCACTATCCCCCCGTAGATAGACAAAGGCACAAGGACGATTATCCTCGCTTAGAAATGTCCCATCGTTTTGCTCTATGAAGGCGGCACTCACTTGGACACCATCCAGCCAAATTGGGACAATCAATTTCCCCCCCGACTTGAGTTGTTGTGTCCACGTTATCGGAACATCCCATACCCCGACGGTTGAGAGAATGTTGTCATAGGTGGCGCGAGGCGAGTAGCCTTGTGACGCATCAACTTCAACCACATTGATCGCACTCATCCCGGCTCGATGTAAATTATCAACGGCTTGTTGAGCAAGGTCATGGTCAAGTTCGAGTGAGGTGACTGTACCTGTATGACCAACGAGGGTTTGCAATATCGCGGCGTTGTAGCCTGTTGCGGTCCCAATTTCTAGGATATTTTGTCCCTCTTGCAGATTCAACTGTTCCAGCATAATCGCCATCATCGTGGGTTGGCTGGATGAACTGACCACCCGTCCAGTATCATCTTTCTTTACCGGAATGGGTGCGTCACTATACACCATTTCGAGGTTAGTTTGGGGTAAAAATAAATGACGTGGTACTGTCCGAAAAGCCGACTCAATACGCGAGTCGCAGACACTACCACGTTCTACAAGATGATCGACCAATGCTTGCCGAAGCGACTCAGCAGAAAGCGATTGCTCGTCAGTTGGCATACCACGCCCGACGTTTCCGTAACGACACGCCAGATTCAGCCCCACTCCGGCGCGCAGTGCGTACCCGCCCACGTGAATCGATGTGAACTTGTCCTGCTTTTTGCAGACGAGCAAACTCTTCTGGTGTAATCACCGGTGCAGGCTCACCACCCAAGCGTTCTAAACGATCCCCCAAATCCTCGTTTGCTGGCGGTGGTGGATTA
>JANQRM010000009.1 GCA_028284565.1 Anaerolineae bacterium
CTTACCCATCCATGAAAAAGGGCGGTTCACGACCCGCCCCTACATGGTTATTGTGAAGTCTGGATTACTCGTAGCGGAAGCCGGTGACTCCAATGACGAAGAGAATGGCGGAGGCGACGAGGAGGACGGCAATTGGAATCAGGATGTCACCCAATCCACCGCCGAAGAAGATGATTTCAGTGAAGCCATCCATTGCCCACGCAACGGGCGAGACATGACCAATCACCTTCATGAAGTCGGGGACGATTTCGAGGGGCCACCATGCACCACCCAATGGAGCGAATATCAAGGCAAGGAGTGTCACCAAGCCATTCGCTTGTGCTTCTGAGGTGATGCGTGTGCCGAGTGCGAAGGTCAGGGCTGTCGCACAGAGCGTGAAGGAGACCATAACCACTAAGATAGCCAGCGGACTGTTCCCGAAGTCGAGTCCGACGAACAAGCCGACTGCAAAGACGACGAGATATTGAATCATCCCCAGTGTGAAGTAAGTCAGGATGTTGCCCCCGATGACTTCTGCACGGGAGACAGGCATTGTGCCGATACGCTGGAGTGTCCATTGGCGACGATCTCGAATGAGGATGAGCATCCCACCAAAGACGGTGAACATGACATACATCGTGCCGATACCGGGAACAGATTGTCCGAAGCCTGTGCCGACGGCGGGTGATGCATCTGCGCCTTCGGTTGTTGTGGCATACTGAATCGCCACCGGGTCTTGTTCCCACATCGTCTGGGCGCGGGCATAAACCGCATCGGTGAACTCGGTGCGTTCTGCCTCATCGTCAAAGCCATCGCCCAAATTATCGCCGATGAGTCCGCCGATTTGCCCCGCATTGATCACGGAGTTGATGCGCCCAACTTCGGCAGAGAGGACTTGTGAGGCGACACCGGGTTGGTTGGGTTGGTCATTGGAATAGAAGCCGATGTCGATGGGTTCAAAGTTCGCTAGGTTGTCGCCAAAGCCTGCTGGGATGACAATCACCGCGCTGACATTGCCGGATTCGATTCGTGTGGCGGGGTTGTCTGTGTCGATAGGATTATCTCCTAAATCACAAGAGTCGAGTTCACTTTCTGGCATACAGAAGACAAGCGCCTCGCGTTCTAAGCGTGTGATGAATTCGGCTGATGCGTCGGTCATATCAAGATCGATGATGTCCACGCGGACAGTCGAAGCTCCCCCGCCAAAGCTCCCACCAAAGACCACCCCAAGGATGAGCGTGAGGATAATCGGGAGGACAACCAAGCCGACTAAGTTGCTAGTGTCCGCGAAGAAAATGCGGAGGTTGGTTTGTGCAATCGTGATGATATTTCGCATGATGAGCCTCCTTAAACTTCCACGCGGCGGTTAAAGAGCCACGTCCCTATGCCGAAGAAGATGATGCCCTGTATCACCAAGACAATCAGATGCAACAGGATGTCATTGTTGCCATTGGCTAGCTTTAACAAGCTATCGCGTCCCCAGTAAATCAGGGAGAATTGGGCGACAATGACTGGCAGGGTGAAGCCGAACGCGCCTCCGAGTACACCAAATGCCATATTGACCATCGGTGCGAGGATGTTGACCTGTTGGATATTGCGGGCGATGCCGACGACGATAATGCCTATGCCAGAGACACAAATGGATAGGGCAATGAGTATGGCGATGACACCGATGATGTTCGTTCCCCAGAGCATGATCAATTCACCTTCGATGAGGCTGGCGACGGCAAGTAACGCGATAGCCAGAATCGCCATCTGCATGAAGACGGTGAACAAGTTGCCGAGTATCTTGCCGAGGAGGATATTGGCACGCGGGGTTGGAGTCATCAACATGCGTTGGAGTGTCCATTCCTCACGTTCTTCGATGATGCTGAAGATGCCATAACTGCCTGTGAAGAGCGCAAAGAAGACCATTTGTGCCGCGCCGATACTGGTCATGATTTGCACGAATGCACTGCGTGCTTGCACATCGTTGACAGGCACACGGTCAATGCGAATGGTATCTAAGGAACCAGTCAACGCGCAGGCAATGGGACTAAAGGTGTCGGTATCCATCGTCGCCAAATCAGGCAGAAGGGTGGGGTCACTGAGGATGGTCTGGAGTGTGGCATTGACGGTCACACTACCTGTTGCGAATCCATTTAAGATGCCTTCGACAATACTGCGAACCACGATACCAGAAATGGGGCTGGCACTATTGGCATAGATTTCGACCTCAGCCGTTTGGACTTCGGGCGGGTCATCATCGTCATTGTTAAAGTTGAATAAGCTATCCGTAAAGGACAGGGATTGGCTGAAATCAGGCGGGATTATAATCGCCACCGTTGCTTCACCACTTTCGACGGCTGAACGCGCGAGTTCGGGGGTATCGACCAAGCTAGCCGATACGATATCTTCTAGCGATTGATTGAAGCCGTTATCTGCCGTGTCGGATTGATCGCCTTCGAGTTCACAAGTGAAATCACCCAAAGCATTCGTGTTTGCATCCTCGCTATCTTCAGGAGGAATGAAAATATTGACGAGTTGATCACCAAATGCAAAGGGTTGGAATTCATTGTCTGTGCCTGTGTCTTGATTCACGATGACGACTGAAATGGTCGAAATCGTCCCGCCATTACTGCCTCCACCACCAAACGCCAAGCCGATAATCGTCGAGAGGACGATGGGAGTCAGAATCATAATCAGCAGGGTGTTGCGATCCGTGAAGGTGGTATAGAGTTCTTTCCATGCAATTGCCCAAATTTTGCTCATGGCTAGTCCCTCAGTGCGCGTCCGGTCAGGTGTAGGAAGACCGCTTCAAGGTTGGGTTCTTGCACTTCGACGGATTGAATCTCGATGCCACTATCGTCAATGATATTGATGATGCCGGGTAAGGCTTTGCGTCCACGTTTGGCGAAGACAGTGACAACGCCGTCGGTGGATTCGGTTGCGCCTTCTGCTTTTTGTTCGGGTGGTTTGAACATCGCTTTTGTTACCGTTTGAACTTCTTGTTCCAGCTTCTTGAGGATTGCATCATCTACGATTTGACTGCCGACATTAAAGGTTAAGCGGTCTTCTTCGCCGACTTGCTGGGTCAGTTCGCCTTGTGAGCCGAGCGCGATAATCTCGCCATGGTCGATGATGCCCACGCGGTCACTGAGTTCTTGCGCTTCTTCCATCAGATGGGTCGTGTATAACACTGTCATCCCATATTCATCGCGTAGACGAAAGACGGTATCCAAGATGCGACGACGATTTTGTGGGTCGATGCCGACGGTGGGTTCGTCCATATAGACGAGTTGGGGTTTGTGGAGCAGTCCCACGCCGATGTTGACACGCCGTTTCATCCCGCCGGAGAAGGTTTCTATTTTATCTTTTTGACGCTCGACAAGGTCGATGAACTCTAATACTTCATCCACACGATTGCTGAGTTCTTTGCCTCCCAAGCCATAGAGCTTGCCGAAGAATTCGAGATTCTGGCGTGCGCTGAGTTGTGGATAGAGGGCGATTTCTTGTGGGATGACCCCGATGAGTTTCTTAGCTTCGATAGGATTTTGCTGGATGGAATGTCCGCCGATTTTGGCATCCCCCGACGTGGGTTCGATAAGTCCGCTAATCATGAGAATCGTGGTCGATTTGCCTGCTCCGTTGGGACCGAGTAGGCTGAATATCTCCCCTTTATGAATATCCAAGTCGATGCCCTTGACAGCGCGGATGTCTTTGCCGTCTTCCCGATGGTAGGTCTTGGCGAGGTCTCTCACCTCCACCATGATGTTGTTGGCTGTTGCCATGTTGCCTCCCCTTTTTAATAAATGATAATACTATGTTTTACGAGTATTTTGTAATATTCGTTGCAAGATAGAGTTATTGTTGCTCTTGTTTCAACGTATCCAGCACCTCCTCTAACCATTGGACTTGGAAGCGCATAAGTGCAATGCCATAGTCGAGAGTCATGATGCGGAGGTGGTATTTGTAGGGGATTTCGTGGTCGCCGATTCGTTCTGTGAGCATGGTCTTATACGCTGAATAGGTGGCGAGTAGTCCCCGATAGTCATCTAAGTAGCCTGTATAGACCGTGATGAGTTCGTCAACGGCGATGTTATCCCCAAAAAAGAGTTGACCAAGTTGTGCTTCACGGATGGGGGATAGCACATTTAAAGGTGTGGCAAGCCATTGCCTGAGTTCTGCTAATCCGTCTTTTGTGATGCAGTAGACTTTTTTGTTGGGATTATCTTCTTGAATGACCGTTTCGGCATCGACCCAGCCCTGTTCGCTCATCTTGTGGAGCGCGCGGTAAATCTGGCTTTGCTCGGTTGTCCAGAAGTGTCCGACCAAATCTTGGAAGACCTTATTCAATTCGTACCCGGTGAATTCGCCGTCTGTCAGCAGACCGAGTATCAGATGCGGTAATGACATCGAATGACCTATAGACGATGTTTATATATGTATTTGCATATAGATGCTATAACAAGTAGAAATCAGAGTCAAGCCTGTTGAGGGATAAAGTCAATAGATTAAAGTTTCTTTGCACAAATCACTTATTATTGTTTAAGATAGAAACCCCATCTCAAGAAACAAACCTATGAATGTTTGGTAACTACTATGTCGAAATTACGCCCCCTCAAACTACTCAATGACCAAGCGATTGGCGAACCCGGAAATGACCGCGACGACGGGCTGGTTTTGATTCGTATGCTAATGTCTTAGCTGGCGCGACACTTGGCACAGACGGTCCCTTTACAATAGGTGTCTTTGGTGATTGGGGGACAGGCAAAACAAGTCTCATGCGACTCATCCAAAGCAAATTAGATGACTATGAAGAGGATGATGTTATCACCGTTTGGTTTGAAGCATGGCGTTATGCTCGTGAAGAACATCTTATCATCCCACTTGTTTCAACAATTATTCGTGAAGTAGAAGAACAATCAAACAAATCTAATGAACCAAGCCGTTATAAGAGAGTATTGAATGCGCTACGGGCAGTGGTGTATGGCATTTCTTTCAAAGCAAAGTTTGGTTTAACAGATACCAATAGTGTGGAGTTTAATGCTTCGATAAAAGATATGGTTGAGCGCGAGGAACAGTTAAATAGGGAGGAAACAGAAGAAGTTCTTATTGAACAAAGTTTATATTTCGATGCCTATGATGCTTTATCCAAACTATCAGCCGACGAGAACCCTGCCAAGATTGTTTTACTGATTGACGACCTTGACCGATGCTTGCCTGATGTTGCCATTCGTTTGCTAGAGGGCATCAAATTGGTCTTTGCTCAGAAGGGGTTTGTCTTTGTATTAGGTATATCAAGAAGAGTATTCGACGGATATTTACGGAAAATCTATGATGACTTTGGTATATCCGATTTCAAAGCTCAAGAGTATTTAGAGAAAATTATTCAACTACCTTTTGCAATTCCACCACACAACACACGAATGGATAGTTTTGCTAAAAGCTTATTGGACCATCTTGTTAAAGAAGATGTTGATGCACTTGAAGCAATTTTACCTATAATTGGGGTTGCCTGTGCATATAACCCACGCATAACAATACGTTTTGTAAATAATCTTTTGATTGATTCTGCCATTAGCAGTGTTCCAAACGCTCTGAGCTTTTTTGCGGTTACCCGAAGTCTGCAACAACGATGGTGGAGAGTATACAACTTACTTTCTAACTCGGTGGACGGAAATTATCTTTGTGAAAAGATAGTTTATTGGTGGTTAGACAATGGCGAGAATGCACCTTTAGGCTTACCTGAAATCGATCCTGAAAAAAACGATAATGAAGCCAATCTCATATATCTTATTCGTGGTGATAAAGAACTCCAGAAGCTCTTTGAAACTGAACAAGGAAGAAATTGGTTATCAAACCATAACGAGCGTAGTAGAGCCATACAATTTCTATACCTGGATCAATTATGGGCTAAGATTACAGAATTACAGCATAAAGGTAAACAAATGACAAATGAAGTTAGAGAGATTGGTCAAGATTTAGAAGATCTAGGAATTCAAAAAACACTTAATTCACATACTGATTCTAAAGTATACCAAGAACAAATTGATCAACTCAAAGTACGTGTTCAAAGAGCAAAATGGCAATACGTTGAGCTAAGTGAATTGACGGTTGAACTGAAAAATCAAATATTAGAGTTCCATGATATTAGAAATGTAGTGGACTTGAATGAAATAGAAAGAGAAATAAGAAAATTCTCAGAGGAAATATTGATTAGTTTAGATGAATTGCCGCAATTCATTGATTAGCGGTTCTCAAAATTTTGGAAACCGGTCACACTTTGCTCTGGGGATGGTCTAAGTAAGTAACTGACTAAACACAAGGAGCAACTCATGTCTCAACTCAAGCATTCTACTCATAGCATAATACTGAATGTCCCCTATGACCGCGCCTATGATTACCTGAGTGATTGGCGTAATCAGCCAGAGTGGGCGGTGAATTTCGTCAAAGGGATACGGCAAGAGGGCGAACAAATCATCATGACAACTCCCAACGGCGATGTGCCTATTCAATGGCGGACGAATCGGGAATTGGGGGCGATTGATACCGTGTTTCCGGGGGATACCGTCTTGCCGACACGCTTAACCGCAATTGGGGATAGTCTCGTCTATACCTTCACCTTCAGCTTACCTGCCGAGACACCGGAGGCGGAGTTTAAGAAAGCACAAGCGAGCATGGATGAGGAATTGGCGAATTTGAAACGCATCCTTGAAGTTGAAAATTAAGTGTAGCTCGCGTAAGGGCGTACAGCTGTGCGCCCCTACATTTAGGCGATGATGGCAACCGTATTGAATAAAACTTTGCCGAGTGCGGTGTCGCCTGTGATGGTGGCATGGGCTTCGGCTTCTTGGGAAGTGATGCCTTTGGTGAACAATCGCCATGCGGTGTCGTCGGGGAGTGTGACTTTGCTTGTAGGTTGGGTATCCAACTGGTCGACGAGTGTCCATACCCCACTATCTCGTTGGATAAACCATGAATCTTCGGCTTCTCCGGTAACGTAAAGCTCAACGACTGTGCCATCGGGTGCATCGACAGCTTGATAAGTGCGGGGCAATGCGTGGACAAAGGTCGATAAGACGGGATGCAAAAAGCGACGATGCTTGAGGCTAGTGATATGCAGAGCTTCACAGATATGTTGATGGTGCATCCAGTACTCGGTGAGTTCGCGTGCGATTTGCAACCACATGGGGGCATCCTGTGTGTCAGCCCATGCAACAGAATGCGAACCTGCGAGGGGATTGATGGATTGTAAGTAGGTGTGGAGTTCGTCGCCTGTTGTCTGCAAGAAGGACAGCAGAAGGCGTTTGCTCATGCGTCGGGTAGCGCGCACCCATGTGTCATTCTGCTGGTTAATGAGTTCGACGAGCACTTCAAAAGAATCCGTGACAAAGGTAATGCCATCATCATCTCGATGGCGGGAGAGATAACCAATATCATCAGCGAGGATATGCAAGGCGACATCTTTCACCGACCATCCCTCACAGGCAGTTGGCAATTGCCACGCTTCATCGGATAAATCACGCAAAATCCGCAACAATTCGGCGCGCATCTCTGGAAATAAATGGACAACATGAAGGGGTTGGAGATGGTCAAACATTAGGGTACGAGATTGGTTTCAAAATCGACGAGGAATTCATCCGGCACACGGCAGGGACGGAGCGTTTCAATATTGATCGTCACCCACATCACTCGCGCTCGTGCTAGCAAAGTCTCATCACTTACCCGCTTGATTGTATAGTGACGGATGGCAGAAGCGCGCTTGACATTCGAGGCGAAAGTGGAGACTTCGATGACATCATCGAGATAAGCAGGTTGCAGGTATTCGAGGCGTTGCTTGCGGACGATGAGGGCGAAGTTGTTGGCTTCGATGCGTTGTCTGTCCCAACCAAAAGCCACCCCCACTTGATTCGAGCAGTCATCAAGATAGCTGAAGTAGACGGCGTTGTTGACGTGTCCGGCGAAGTCAATATCCCGCCATTCAACACGCTTCTGTAGCCGAAATACTCCACTCGGTTCAGGCGGAGGTTCGGGGAATTTCTCGCGGGGTTCGCCATAACCGTCGATGCCTTCGGGAATGTAGGCACGAATGACCTCATCGGGGACGGCGACAGGTTGCATCGTCTGGGCATCCAGATAGACCCAATCGGCTTCCGCACGGGCAACGAGTTCATCTGTACCATGGCGGGTGAATTCATATTTGCGTAGGGAACGGGTGCGTCGGAAATCCTCGACCCATGTTTTGACATCCACTGAATCGCCATAGTTTAAGTTATCCAAGTATTCGATTTGCGTCTCCCGAATGAGCCAAAGGCGGTTCATCCCGCGGATGGTGTGGAGGTCATAACCCACATCCGCAGATGCTTCGAGGGAGGCTTCTTGCATAAAGCGGATGTAATTGGCGTTGTTGACGTGTCCGTAAGCATCGCATTCGTACTGACGAATCTGGAAGGTGCGAGTGTAGACGGCTGGCATTTATCGGCAGACCTCGAATGCGGATAAATCAACCCACCACAAGCCCCCATTTAGCCCATTCGCATAGACAGCAAGGCGGTCTCGGTTAGGCGAGAGATTGGTCCATGCCCGTTCTTCATTATCCAAGTTAAGCGGCAAGGGGGTCAGGGTGGATAAGGTGATGCTCTCCCGATGGAAGCATTGCAGAGTCGCTTGTCCATCCACATCACGTACAAGATAAATCACACGGTTATCCGGTGCGCGGGTGACATACACTGGTGCGGGATAGTTGTTGCCGGGCAGTTCCGCTTCAAACAACAGCACACGGTCACTGGGGAAGAGTGCATTCTGCAGATAGTAACCTCGAACACCATCGGATGACCCACCACCTACAATGAGGAAGCGTCCATCTTCTGTGCTGGACGGGACAGTCACGGAGGAGGGATTGTCTGTCAGGAGCGCGCTGAGAACTTCGCCATCGGTATTCCCCACGAAGTAGAAGACTGGTTCATCGTAGGCACCAAAATAATAGGCTGTGAAGATGCCGCCTGCCTGCCAATTGAAACCGCGTAGGGTGTATTGATGGAGTCTCTCGTGCATCAGCCGTTTGAATGAGCCATCGGGTTCTGCCGAGAAGATGGTATGCAAATCATTCTGGTAGACAATCCGTCGCACATCGGGTCGGAAGGTAATCTGCGAATTTTCAAAGATGAAGAGGTCGAATTCACCTCCTTGGGTGGGTACATTGAGTCCCGTTTGCTGGATGAGGGCATCCGTCACCTGAACTTCGGCAGGATGGTCAATCGGGATGGGTGTGCCACTGCTGAGGGTGACTTCATACCAATCATAACGGGTGAAGACTTCCCCATCACAGCCCACGCCATAGCGCAGTGTCTCGTTGTCTATCCATTCCACCTGAACGACTTCATCTGATGTAATGCCGCGCAAGCCAACATACGATTGGGATAAATTAAGGGGGACAGGGTCGGTGGGTGTGGCATCTGCTATAACGACCAATTCGGCAACATCGCCGGGTTCAAATTGCTCAAAATTGGCTTGGAAGCCGATTTGTCCGGTGGGCTGGAGCGCGAAATCAATCAAGCCGATTCCGCACGCATCGACAACAAAGCCAAAGCCCTCGCCAATGAGCGTACCGTCTGAATCACGTCCTTCCACGATGAGGGAGATATTTTTATAGGCGACAAAGCCGTTGTTGGTCAATGTGCCAGTGACGAGGGTTTCTTCAACACCAAAGACGCTGAGTTGGGTAGTGAGGGTAGTGCTTGTGGCAACCAAATCGGTTGGGGCTGCCGAATCCTCTTGTGCGAGGACAGACAAACTACAACAAACCAGGAGTGCGATAAACCAAAAACGCATGACACCAACCAACCATTCAGCTAAGCAACAATGCGCCAGAGGATAGCATATCTCAAAGGGCAAACATAGGTTGGTGTGATTCTCTCATCTGTATCTAAATAGGGTTATACTGTCACTAACTAAAGGTCTAAAGCAAGTGTTCATCGTGGATTCAAATCAGCCTCATTACATCGGGATAATCGGTGCTTATCAACAACGTTTTGTCATCATGCGTTTTTTCAATCGACTGGTTGGGGCAAATGAACCACATAGACCGATTTCCCGCAGTGCGAGTCCCTACGCTCGCATAACGACGGATACGTTGCAGACAATTCACCTTGTCGGGATTCGTGGCTTACGAAGTGCTGAATTTTTCTGTGAAGTTCTAACCGACCTCAAGTTATTGATTCTAGTCGATAGCAAAACTCCAGAAGCATTTCGAGAGGTCAAATCAATATTAGAAACCTTACGAATGCTTGAGCGACCTTTTGTTATTCTTGCCAAACCTGCTAATCACCCCAATAGCTGGCATGAACATGAGATGCGTCAAGCATTACGATTAGAATCATACGAATTTTTATGGATGACGAATATAGAAACCCAAGAAGATGTACAACAAGCCTTGAGCTATTGTATTAACTTATTGCTATAGCTGGAATTCACCTGTGGCACGCACGACCTTATGCGAATAATTGTCTACAAAGTCCTTTAGCTTGTCTTGTAGGAGTTCCCATTCAGGACTTTTGAGGACATCCGCCATAACTTGCGGACTGTCTGCCAGAGCTTCTGCCATGATGCGTGGCACATCGGCATCTCGACTATAGACCGTGTACCATGCGCCGATGGGTTGCAGTCCCAGTTTGGTGGATTGCGGAACCCACTCTTGCATGACGAACTCGAAGTATTGTTGGTCGAGTCCCGGCTTGATGTCCCATTGCAGAATCAGCTTCACATTGCTCATGTGTGGCTCCTTAGCACCCCTATATTTGCGGGTTCAAGACAATGACTTGGGGTTGTTCGGGTGTGTCACCTGTCCCTATCTTGAGGCTGTCTTCTTCCTGAACCTTACTCACACCCATCGTTTTCAAGAATTTGTCGAGGGGTTCGAGGTCAATTTTGAGCTTGGGAATTTGGTAGTGCATCGGCACAATATAATAGGGTTCGATGAGTGCGATGACATCCGCCGCCTGACCAGCGCGTAAGGATTTGCCACCTCCGACGGGTATGAGCAAGACATTCACCTCGCCAAATTCCTCAATGGTCGATTGGTTGGGGACATGCGCCAAATCACCCAGATGCAAGACGCGAATGCTATTGGGGTATTCAAAGAGATAGGCGACATTGTAATGTGCGGAGCCGTTGTCTTCATCGACGTAATGCATTGAAACGCCCGTGATAAAGAGTTCTCCGATTTCATATTGTCCCGGACCACGGAGTACATAATCATTCTTCACGAGATGGTCGGCATTGTGACCGATTTCATCGTGGCTGATGGTGACGACATCGCTTTTGAGGCTCAATTCAGGCAAGCCGATCTTTTTGTGATAGGGGTCCGTGACAACAGTGGTTTGGCTTCGTTCGGTAATCCGAAAGCAACTGTGTCCATACCATGTGATATCCAAAGGAAACACTCCTGATGTTCGCAAATCTGTTCTAATCATTCTATTATACGGGATGCCACGCTTGCTGTAAATTGTGGGGTGATAGGATGGGTAGCTACGGATAAAAGCCTATAAAATTTTTTTATACTCTGTTGTGTCATTCGCCAATAAACTGTAGAGTGAGCTTTAGGGGATTTTATTGAATCGTTTTGTTTAAACGATGGCTTAGATAGGAGAAATTCATGTCTCATACAAAAATGCTGGTTTGTGTCATGCTTTGTGTATTCGGTTTGGGTGTATTGCTTCCCATTCAGGCTCAAGACGATGCCCTCAATACCATGTTCCAAGCAGGATTAAACCAAGTGACGGTTGGGAATCAACTCCGTTCGGAAGATTTCCGTGTTGGCTTAGGTTATGCTATTAGTAGTGATACCGATGTGAAGCGGGAAATCGTGAACGAACAATATCAAATCGAGGTGTTTCGGGAAGAGTGGGTGGCATGGGATTACTTCAGCGATGAATTCGCCAACGTCGTCATTCAGGCAGATGTCAACTTACTCAATAATGTCGGGACAAATGCGGTTGCTGGAATCACCTGTCGGATGACAGACGAGGATCAAGGGTATGGCTATTACTTTGAAATCGACTTCGAAAGTGGCTATTACGTCTCCGTTTGGTCACCCGAAACCTTTTATACGCTAGCGAGTGGAGTTAATACGACTGCGCTTCAACCCGGCAAGACGGCGCATCATTTGGTCGCCGTGTGTATTGATGATTACCTCGCGTTTTATGCCAATGGCGTTGTCTTAGCAGAACTCGTCGATACGACCCTCAAAAGTGGCTTGGTCAGTTGGAGTGCCACACTCTACGCTGGGACGCAATCCTTTGGGGCAACCTTCGACAACATCAATGTTTATGATGCGACGGTCAGTAGTCCATTAGCCAGCTCGCCCACGCCTGATTTGTCGTCCGGTTTTCTCAATGTCGCTCCTCAACGCCATCTGTTAAGCGAACCCTTCGATTCCGTCGATGCATGGTTCACCTATTCCGATGAGCGTACCGATTTCACCATTGAAGATGGACTGTATTCCGCGAGGATGCGGGAATCAGGCTTTACGTGGGCAACCAATGGCACTGAAGTAGTGAATTCCATCATCGAAGTGGATGTAACACAGGTACAA
The DNA here is from genome assembly GCA_028284565.1 of Anaerolineae bacterium. The sequence continues at coordinate 12,554 of JANQRM010000009.1, forward strand.
ACAAACACAGATGCTAATGGAATCGGCTTGATGTGTCGCGTGAACAACGATGGCGATGGCTATTTCTTCTGGTTTGGGGATGACGGATTTTACAATATCTCTGTCCGCCAACAAGCAACCGAAGAAGTCTTTACTGCGCTGGTTGACAGTGAAGAAGTCTCACTCTTGTCCATTGATAGTGGAGTTGCCTACCGCTTTACGGTGGTGTGTGTCGATAATTATCTGGCGATGTATGTGGATGGCAATCTTGTGGCAGAAGCCTTCGATAGTACTTTCTCGCTAGGCGTGACGGGTTTAGCCATCAGCTTAAGTGGCGATGACCCCAGCATCGAACAACAAGTCATCTATGACAATCTCAATGTCTGGTCGGCATCGGCATCAGGATAGATTTCATAGTGATTATAGAAGATAAGGGTGTACAACAACTGTACGCCCTTTTTATTTATCTTCTCTTTGTTTCTTTTTTCGTGGTTTTCCCAATCGGTTGAATGTCCGATATTGCAGAAAATCGTAAATGCCGCTTCCCTCAATCATAGTAATTGAGATGGCTATCCCTAATACACTGAGATCAGAGAGCAAACCACCTGTTTGACCCCGTATAACGAAGATCCCCATACATTAAATAGGCACGAAAATAACATAAACGAAACAGTTATACGTGGGCGCAGATTGCCCATACTTCTGTTTCGTCATCATCTATCGCAACAACAAGCCTATCAGCGTGTCATACAATCGCCATAAGCCCCGTCGAGGTGGGTCTGCCCAATCGCGTCCGGGCAGAATCGGTGGGAATTTGCTGGCGGTGGGTTCATCAAAGGCATTGTTCCATCCTTCGCCTGTCCACAGAATATCCGCGCCGGGGATACCAATATCCGCGACTAAGCCGTCGGGGTCATAGCCATTGTTCTCCCAGATGTTGTCGTGAATCCAGTTGTTCTCTGGCAATGGACCCAAATCGAAGACTGTATCCCGCTTGTAACCCGCGATATAGAGGCTCGTCAATGCCAAGCCCATCGTCTTGTTGTTGCGAATCTCGTTGTTGAAGACTTCCGTATAGTCGGCTGTCATAATCAGGATGCCTGTTCCTGATGGCACAAGCGCAACCGTCGAGCCTTCTGCTGCAAAGGTCGGCAAGTTGTTATCTGCGATGACATTGTTAAAGACTCGCGAGTTATAGCCCACTTTGGAGGGGTTATTAGGGAGCAAGAAGACCAAGATTCCGCCGACATTGTTCGTGGCGACATTATCATAAACATCCGCATTCGTGCTGTTCTCGATTTCGATTCCTGTGACATTCCCATGCACATAGTTATCGCGGACAATGATGGGACCCCGACTTTGCCCGACATAAATGCCCGCATCCGCAATACCAGAGACCTCCGTGTTTTCAATCAGAATATCGGTGCATTCGATAGGATAGAGTCCATAAATCGTGCTTTTGCCTTCGACATCCGTAATGCCTTCGACAATCAAATCGCGATAGACAATGCGCTCGGCTCCTGTCGTCAACACCCCATTGCCCACATAACCTCGTATGCCAAAGCCTTCGAGGACAAAATCATCACCCGTTGTATTGAATCCATCACTGCGTGTATTTTCGCCATCCAGCCACGGACGAATGCGGGTATCCTCGGCATCGACTTCGCCAATGACGGTGAGGTTGGGCGTGTCGATAAAGACGCTTTCGTAATAGACCCCCGCTTTCACGAGGATGGTATCCCCCGCAAGCGCTCGGTCAATCGCACCTTGAATCGACTCGCCTTCTTCCACAGTGATGGTTTGGGGTTCACGGTCTTCGGGGATGAAGGGTAGAGCCAGTGAACTCGCCACGTCACTCCGCATGGGATTGTCCATCGACTCCACAATCGGCAAGCCGGATGGCACGCTATTGGGGATCGAAATCAGCTCAGCAGGTTCATCGGTTAATGCCAGCAAAAACGCCACCAAATCGTCGCGCTCTTGGTCGGTGAGGTCAAATCCACGAATCTTTTCATCGACATCTGCTTCCACACCAAAGGCAACACCCCCGCCATCAGCATAGAAATCAATCACCTCTTCGAGTGTTTCAAACACGCCATTGTGCATATAAGGCGCGCTCAGGGCGATATTGCGCAAGCCAGGTGTACGGAAACCCCGTTCAGCATCCGGCGCATTCAAGACTTCGACTTGTCCTAAATCGGGATTGTCGGGATCAAGGTCAGGGACACCCAATACATGGAAAGTATTATGTGTAAAGGTGGGCCACGCATGACATTCAAAACAGCGTGTCTCGGCACTGCGAAAGATATCGAAGCCACGTCGTTGGGGTGGAGTCAGTGCATTGAAATCTCCCGCCGCGAATCGGTCAAAAGGCGCATCATTCGTAATCAGGGTGCGCTCAAAGGAAGCTATCGCAGAGACCACATTATTGACTGTGATGCCATCATCAAAGGCAGAATCAAAATGTTCGACATACTCTGGAATCGCCTGTAACTCAGCAATCATTTCATCCAAGTCTGCGCCCATCTCGTCTTCAGCTGTCAGCGGAATCAGCATCTGCTCTTCGAGTGAACTAGCGCGTCCATCCCAGAAGAGCGCATCCATATAAGCGACGTTCCAGAGCGAGGGGGCATTCCGACGCAAATCTTCTCCATGCGCGCCCAACGACACCGTGCGTCCATCACTGAAGCCTTGATCGGGATGGTGGCAGGTCGCACAGGACAAATCATTATTGGCAGAGAGGATGGGATCATAAAAGAGCAACCGTCCCAGTTCAGCTTGTGCCAAATCCACCGGAGGCAGTTCTTCCCACGCGAGTTGTAAACCTGTTGTTGCATCACCAACTTGGCGCGCACCGCCCCCTTGTTCAGCCAAGGGAATCACGGGGTCTTCTGGTGCAGGGAGAAACATAAAGGCGGTGGCTAGGATACAGATAAACATCATTGCGACGATGCTAACAAGTTTCAACAGGCGTTTGATCGGACTGCGAGAAGGGGCATTTTTTTGGGTCATGGTAATTTCCAAGAAGAAAAATTTAGGTGTCAAATAATTGTTGCAATTGTAACGTAAAATCGGGAATTTCGTTGTCAATCTGAATTATCTGGACGGATACGATAGATTGCACCACCGTCTTCACCAACCGTACCAAAGTAGAGGTCCCCATTAGGGCTGACGACAATATCCAAGCGACACTGCACCCCGCCTAAGTCCATTTCATGCAC
>JANQRM010000017.1 GCA_028284565.1 Anaerolineae bacterium
ATTGCCGGATGTCGAGCGCGATGTCGCCTTGCTTGATGATATTATGGATAGCCTCCTCGAAGCTGGTGTCGAGGTCATTCCCGGTTCTCAATCACCTGATAAAGCTGCTGCTGAAACAGCAGAACCAGATGATGAAGATATCATCTCGATGGATGATGAGGACGAAGAAGATGTCAGTGAAGAAGACGAGGAGGACGAGGACGAAGAAACACTCAACCCTCTCCGCATCCTGAATTCAGATTTGACAAAAGATGCAGGATACCAACAAGCACTCGATTCTGACGATGTTGTTGGGCTATATCTGAAAGAAGCTGGACGGGTTCCATTGCTCACTGCTGAAGAAGAAGTTAGCTTGGCAAAGCGTATGGAAGCCGCAGTATGGGCGCGTCAACGTCTTGAAGAAGACGAGGAGACAAACACAGAACTCGATTGGTCAGAAGAACAATCGCTGCGTGAACTTGTCTTCGATGGAGATGCAGCCCAAGAGCATCTCATTCGTGCAAATGCGCGTCTGGTGATTAGCGTCGCCAAGAAATATATCGGGCGGGGTGTCCCTTTCTTGGATTTGATTCAGGAAGGTAACATTGGTTTGATTCGCGCAACGAACAAGTTTGAATACCAACGTGGGCATAAGTTCAGCACTTACGCCACATGGTGGATTCGTCAAGCTGTGAGTCGTGCAGTTGCAGATCAAGGACGCACAATTCGTGTTCCGGTCCACATGGGCGATCAACTGAATCGCATGCGCCGAGTCCAGCTCCAACTGTTGCAGGAACTGGGACGTGATCCAAAGATTGAGGAGTTAGCACAATCGATGGAAACCACTCCCGATAAAGTCGAAAATTTGCTGGAAATTTCGCGTCGTCCTGTCAGTTTGGAAACACCAATTGACGATGAAGGGGATTCGACATTCGGTGATTTCGTGGAAGATGTGAACAGCCCTGCTCCAGCAGAGGAAGTAGCAACCCACCTGCTCCATGAGCAACTCCAACAAGCTCTGGATAAGTTGCCACCACGCGAGGCTCAAATTCTGCGTTTGCGTTATGGTCTAGCAGATGGTCGTGTTTATACGCTGGAAGAGGTTGGTCAGACAATCGGTGTGACACGTGAGCGTGTTCGCCAATTAGAAGCACAAGCATTAAATCGCTTGCGTCAATCTTCCGCACACGTCATTTTGAAAGATTACCTGTACGAGGAGTAGCCTGTTGCGGCGCAACGTACAAGGTTCAAAAGGTCCTTGGTTGTGGCCTCTGTTGGTCACAGCCATCGGGCTGCTGCTGCTTGCCAGTAATTTTCTGCTGATTGAAGATTTCAACATCATCAATTTATGGCCCCTACTCTTGGTGATCGTGGGTGTGCAGATATTACTACGTGGTGATATTTTCCCCAGTGAAGATGCGCGAACCTTTGGCATCACCCGAGGTAGTGTCGAAGCAGGTCTGATCGAGATTAATGCTGGCGAGATTGATGTGAGTTTACGGGCTTTGCGTGGTGACAACCACGAACGGCTTATTGCGGGACAGTACGCCCATCAATCACGCCCAAATCTAACTGTTGAGGGTGTTCACGCTCATCTACGATTAGAACGCAATCAAACCCCCCAACTCACGTTTACTGATTGGGAACTGGGTATCGCGAGAGACCTCCCTTGGCAAGTGCGAATTTCTACCAATCTTGGGCAAATTAATGTTGATTTATCGGAATTGGTGATACAGGATGCAAATATCGCAACGGGCGTTGGAGATATTCATGTTGTCACGCCGTCAGAAGCCTTTGAATCCCTGAAGGTTCATTCAACACTCGGTAATATCCACATCGTCACGCCTCAAGGCTATCAAAGTATTATCCAAATCAACGGCGGACGTTTCTTCGGCATCAACGTCGATGAAAGCCGCTATCAACAAACAGAAGATGGTTCCTATATCACCCACACTACGACTAGCAGTGATTCAATTGTCTACCTAACGGTGAGTGGTCACTTCGGGAATGTTTACCTCGCATGATGCCCGAAAACACACCGTCTATTTCTGGTTTTGTCATTCGAGATGCAATTGAGACGGACATTGTTAGGTGCCTCGAACTTGATCATAGGTATCAATCAGATCATGTTTGGCAAATGCGATTTCAACAGTTGGATGATGGTTATCAGATAATGTTTCAAGTTGAACGCCTACCCCGCCCAGTAGAGCTGAGCTACACAACAGACGAAAAACGCTTACATCAAGGTCTCGATAAACAAAACTGCTATCTTGTTGCCGTTTCCAAAGAAAAACAACAGCTACTCGGTTATCTAACAATGTGGTCAGACGAGATGAATCAGATTGGATGGATTCGGGATATCGTGGTTTCACAATCATACCGTCGCTTAAAAATTGCATCTCGGCTCCTAAACGTTGCGCGCCGATGGGCATCCGAGCATGATTTATCTCGTATTGTCGTTGCTACACGGACACAGAATTATCCGGGTATTCAATTTTGCCAAAAAAGCGGATTGATATTCTGTGGATTCAACGATCAGTATTTTAGCAATCATGACATTGCGGTATTCTTTGGTCAGAATTTGCGCTAAAACTGGAAATTGTCGTCATGGTTTTAGAAATACTTTTGCAGATCATCAATGAAATAATTACCGCCGCAATCGTCGTCGTAACAGCTTCGTTCCTGCTTTATAATCTTACGCGCAATTTACGGAATCGTGTCGCTCGAACGTCCAGTGTCGTTTTAGCGTGTGTCACCTTCGCCTATATGGGAGATGTTTTCATCTCACTTGATCCAACTTCCGAAGTCTATGCAATTACCCTACGCTTACAATGGATTGCTATTGCCTTCATCCCTTCAGCAACATTCCATTTATCCGATGCTCTACTCGCCACAACTGGTTTAGTTTCTCGAGGACGTAGGCGATTAGCCGTTCGTGTCTTGTACATCATCAGCACGATCTTTACTGTGCTGGCTCTACTCACAGACAATCTCGTCGAACCTGTTGCAACTGCGAATACGATCAGTTTGCAAGGTCGCACAATCCTGCCGATATTTATCATCTTTTACATTGTGATTAATGGCGTTGCATTCATTAATGTACAGCGTGCTAGGCTTCGTTGCCTAACCCGTAGCACCCAAAGACGAATGGCATACTTGCAGGTTGCCATTCTCATGCCATCACTTGGCATTTTCCCTTACTCGGTATTATTGAATCCCGGCGAGGAATTCTCACTGATTAGTGTCTTATTGGTGAACACTGCCAATATCATCGTCATTCTGATGATTGTTTTTCTGTCCTACCCCCTCTCATTTTTCGGCTCTGACCAGCCGGATCGTGTGGTTAAATCTGAATTACTTCGCTTCTTTCTTCGCGGTCCCGGTACTGGATTATTGGCATTGGTTGTTATTATTTTCACGACACAAGCAACGCGCATTGTGGGATTGCGCGGCGAAGACTTCATGCCATTTGCCGTTGTTGCTTTTGTACTCTTATGGCAATGGACAATCGCCATCTATCTGCCTGCGATTGAAAAGTGGTTAATATTCCGCGATGAAGATGCAGAGCAAATTGCCAAGCTACAAGATTTGAGTGATAAATTGCTCACACGGGATGATCTACTCCAGTTGATTGAAGCGACATTGGAAGCTACCTGTGATTATCTACGGGTAGAAGTTGCATTTATTGCGACTTTAATCGGATCAAGACTCGAGATTCTACAATCTATTGGCTTGCTGGAGATTACAGACGAAAATTTGCAAGCCGAGCAAGAGAATTTGCTAAAAATCTTAAGTGAAGCAATAAATGATGATGCAATTGCCCTCCATCGTTGGAATGAGTACTGGATCATTCCTTTATACAGCAGACGCAATATGAGCGAAGCTCCTATAGGATTTATGGGGATTGAGGCACAATCCGAGCAGATTGATTTAGCCGAAGATGCACAAGAAATGTTAGGCACTTTTGTCGAACGCGCATCCCAGACACTGGATGATGTTTTACTGCAAGGTGAGATATTTGCAGCACTAGAAGGCTTACTACCTCAAATCACAATGACACGTTCGCGTGCAGGCATCCTAGAATATCGGGCTAATCCAAATCAGTCCCGTAGCTCAAAACCCAATAGACCTGATAGAGACGAAGTCTTCGAGCAAGTGCGGGCTGCGCTACGTCACTATTGGGGTGGTGCAGGGATTAGCCATAGCCGACTACTCGAGTGGCAAGTTGTCCAAGATGAAATCAAAAATGGCACTGATAATCCAGTCCATGCTCTGCGTGAAGTTCTGAAACAAGCAATAGAAAAACAGAGACCAGAAGGTGAAAAGCACCTCAATAGCCCGGAATGGATTCTTTACAATATTCTCAACATGCGTTTCCTAGAACAACGTAAAGTACGCTATGTTGCACGCCGCTTAGTCATGAGCGAATCTGATTTGTACCGCAAACAAAATGCGGCGATTGGGGCTGTCACAGACACCCTTATCGACACCGAATTTGACATTAATGACCTCTAAAAACCTTTCTTACACCTAATGTTTGACATTGCTTTGCCAACTTCCTATAATGAGAACCTCAGGGGAATATATTATTGTAAGTTGTTAGTTTCAGAGGGAGATAGGAATGGCGAGCAGGCTTTCTCATAAGGAGGATGAAAGCCCTCTACAAGTTGACCAAGTGGATGAGGGCTATTGGTCAGCAATTTTATCAGAAGGGGAATACGCGAAGACCGCATACGAAGCACCACCACATCTAGATAACCAAGAACCATCTGGGCATCAAGAGATTACAGCCCATTCAGAAAATCTCGATTTTGATGGCGAATCTATAGAAAGTGATTGGGACGACATTCATAGAATCCAAGCACAAGATGAAGTCTTACATCTGACGG
>JANQRM010000045.1 GCA_028284565.1 Anaerolineae bacterium
AAACAACTCGATGAATTCGATCTGCTTATGATAGAACAACCTCTCGCCCATAACGACATCCATCAGCATGGTCAACTCCAAAAACAACTCAACACCCGCATCTGCTTAGATGAAAGCGTGAAATCCGTTAGTGACTTAGAAGTCGCCATTGCTGTTGGTGCGATTGGAGTCCTCAATCTCAAACCTGCGCGAGTGGGTGGCTTTGCGGAATCGCTAAAAATCTATCACACTTGCACCCGCGAAAACTTACCCTTATGGATTGGCGGGATGCTCGAAACCGGAGTAGGACGCTCTACCATAGCGTCGTTTGCTTCTTTCCCCAGCGTGACTCTACCCTCCGACATTTCCGCAACAGACCGCTACTTTGAGCAAGATATTTCCGAACCCCCTTTCGTCTTGGGTGAGAACAGCACCATTCCCATTCCCGATGGATATGGCATTGGAGTCGAAGTCCAACGCGATAGATTAGAAGAAGCCGAAGCAACATGGCACGACCTCAATCCCTACCGCTAACCCTACGCTTGCTCTGCCACAGTTGATTTTTCAGTCGTAAACGTGGTTCAATATCACGATGATACGCAGATTGCTCAAATCTCAGCATCTCCAATGGGGAGTTCGTATTCTCATCGCATGGTGGCTACTCAGTCAAATCATGCCTGTACCCAACCGCGCGCCACTCGGAGAAGCCCAACCCGTCCAATCACAAAAACCCCATGTTTGTGTCCATACGCGCCTCATTGATGAAGTCTACGAATGGAAGATGCAACGTTCTCTCGAACTCGTGCGCGAGATGGGCGCAGAAACCATCGTCGAGTTCTTTCCATGGGCATACTTCGAGCCAGACGAAGACCGCTATGTCTGGGGACAAGCCGACAAAATTATCCGCCATGCTCAAAATCAAGGCATACAAGTCATTGCCCGCATGGGACTAGTCCCCAATTGGGCGCGCTCCGATGATGACGATGACTTCACCACACTCAATTATCTGCCCGAAGATTCCTATGATGACTTTGCTGAATTTGTAGCCGAGTTTGCCTCACGCTACGCAGGCACAGTTGATCACATCATCATCTGGAATGAGCCGAATCTCGCCTTTGAGTGGGGCTATCAAGATGTAGACCCTGCTGGCTATGTCGAATTGCTCAAAGCGGTCTATGAGCCTGTAAAACAAGCCAATCCTGATGTCATCATCCTTGCTGGCGCACTCGCCCCCACATTAGAACCTCTCGGCAGTGAACACGGTTTAAACGACTTACTCTACTTAGAAGACATGTATGAAGCTGGAGCCACTGACTACTTTGATGCACTCGCAGTCCACACCTATGGCTTCACAGAACCACCTGAAGCCGACCCAGCCGATACCAGCCTCAACTTCCGTCGTGCCGAATTACTCTATGAAATCATGCAACGCTATAATGATGCCGATACCCCGGTCTACATCACGGAAAGCGGTTGGAATGATGACCGTCGTTGGACAAAAGCCGTCCGCCCCTCTGAACGCGCCATCTATACCGTCAACGCCTTTCAATGGTCAGAGGACAATTGGGACTGGGTCGATGAACTCTGCATCTGGGCATTTCGCTATCCAGCACGTACCAATAGCTATCCCGATAACTTCACCTTAGTAACTGTCGATTTCCAGCCCAAGCCCATTTACTATGCTATCCAAGCCTATGCATTGGGCTTAGAACAAAGCGAGTCTCTATGGTTGCCGCCCCCCCAAGAGTAGTCCTATTCACGCTCTGGCTCGCTGTCATCGCATGGCTCTGGGGATTGGCTGGTGTGTTGTTCCACATCCGTTGGCATAGCGCGGAACGTCCCCTGCCCAAAGCCCACGAAGCCTTCCCCTATGGCGAAATCCGCATTGGGGTTGATGCCAGCTATCCACCCTTCGCCGTTGCCACCGCCAATGACCTCTTCGGCTTGGATATCGACTTAGGTAATGCGCTTGCTGATGCAATTGATTTTCCTGTGCGCTTTGTGAATATGGGCTACGATGGCTTATATGATTCCGTCCGTGCCGACCAAGTGGACATCCTGATTTCTGCCTTGTTAGTCGATGAACGCCTCACATCCGATGTCTACTACACTCATCCGTATATCGACGCAGGCTTGGTCTTGGTCACAGCACCCGACAGCCCAATTCAAGGGATGGAAGATATTGGTGGCTCTCGGCTGGCATATGAATTCGGCTCAACTGCCGATTCGGAAGCACGAGAATGGTCACGGCGTTTGGATGACTTCACATCCTTGCCCTATGAACTGCCTGAATTCGCGCTCGATGCTTTGCGACTAGAACAAGCCGATGCCACCTTAGTTGATGCCATCAGCTATCGTCTCTATCTGCGTGAACACCCGGATTGGGAGAGCAAATTCGTCGTTGTGACGAGTATCCCGATTGCCATTGCCATCCGCCGAGACCATGATGAAACATGGCGCATCATCAACGAAACGCTCCTCGACATGATTGAAGATGGCAGGCTTGACGCAATCCTCAAACGCTGGCTTTAGTCGATGACTGTTTGTCTTGTGTTTGTTAAACAGCCATAAATCAATCTAAATGTAGGGGTTGCCCAAATATCGCATCGTAAAATGGGCAAAAAAGGGTAAAAAATCCCTGCTAGCAGGAGCTAGCGGACAAATATTTGAGTCAGGCATTCGGTAATACAGGCGATTTTTCAGGTTTGGCTTAGGTTGGAGAAATGTTTGAATCATCATCAATTTCTCATCTTACTGATACCACTTATTATGTTCAATAACATGAAGTATCTTGATCGCAGAATCCCGTATCTCAAAATCAGGATGTTGAACAAGCGATTTATAGATATTGATAGCACCATCAATCATTTCTTTACATGCTAGCCATTTCTCATGCACGGCTCCTCTTTTAATCTTGCACTGAACATTATATTGTGTATTCATTAGATATGTCAGCAACAAAGGAGTAATATCAATAGGTGTATTTTCATCCGCGACAATGCGAATCATGAATGGGATGACATGGCTGGCATAGCGTGGTCGCTCATAAATATATTGGTCAAGCAAGTTATCAAAGGCATCATCACGAACTTGTTGGTTATCTGAGACCAATTCTCGAATCCATTGAGAAGCATCTGGCACTCCCATTGATTCCCAATCTATATCGTCCAAACCCTCGAACATAATCAACCCTGTTCATCTGATTTCTATGTAATCTTCTAGTCTATCACAAAACACAGAACATATGTTTCAATTTAGTTATAATCCTGTCAGAATTTCCTCACCTAGCGCATAGCAAATATTAGAACAAAAGTATTAACCGCCCTGTTATTGCCTGTTTATCAGGCAAATTTTTTCACCTCTCGCTCACCCATTTGTACTCGCCATAAAGCTTCATAAATCCCCTGCTCTGCCAGCAATTCTTCATGTGTACCTTGTTCTGCCAATTGCCCACAATCCAGCACAAATATCTGGTCACTATGTCGTACTGTTGACAACCGATGTGCAATAATCACCGTTGTTCTGCCCACTGCCACCTTTTCTAATGACCGCTGAATTGCCGCTTCTGTTTCATTATCGACTGATGACGTTGCCTCATCAAAAATCAAAATCGGTGGATTTTTTAATATCGCCCTTGCAATCGAAATTCGCTGACGTTGCCCACCCGATAATTTCTGTCCACGCTCACCTACAACTGTATCGTAACCCTCTGGCAATGACAGTATAAAATCATGTGCCTCCGCAATCTTCGCCGCTGAAACGATGTCTTCATCACTCGCATCAAATGTCCCATAGGTAATGTTTTCTCGCACTGTCCCATGAAACAAAAACACATCTTGACTCACCAAACCAATCGCAGACCGCAAGTCATTTAATTTTAAATCTCGAATATCATGCCCATCCAAACATATCGCCCCGCTGATGACATCATAAAACCGCAACATCAGCTTCACCATTGTACTTTTTCCTGCACCCGTCGCCCCTACAATTGCTATCGTATCACCAGCTGGCATATCTAACGACAAGCCACGTATCACCTGTTGACCATTGGCATAAGCAAAACCAACATCCCGAAATTCCAGATGCCCTACCACATCAGCTAAAGCCAACCTTTCCTCACCATCGACAATGGTTGGTTCAATATCCAGTAAATTTAGAATACGGTCTATGGATGCCATTGCCCGTTGATATTGGTCAAAGGTCTCGCCCAAGGTTGTAAGGGGCCATAACAATCGCTGTGTCATGAAAATCATAATGCTGTATAGTCCAACTGCCAGTTCACCATTCAAGGTCAACTGCCCGCCGAAGATTAGAATCGCAATAAAACCAGCCACAATCAGCATCCGAATCAGTGGTGAAAATGCGGAACTTAGTCGTATCGCCCATCTGTTTTTCTCTTGGTAGGCATCACTCGATTTGCGAATGCGTTCAACCTCATGTCCCTCAGCAGTGAAGCTCTTAATCGTTGTCATCCCACTGAGGCTATTCGACAATTGATGATTCAAGAGCCCGACTTGTTCACGTACTGCGCTGTAACGTGGTGCTAAACGCCGTTGGAACAAAACCGACCCATAGACAATAAAGGGCATTGGAATCAAGGT
>JANQRM010000049.1 GCA_028284565.1 Anaerolineae bacterium
AGCGTCGCGTCTATACTGACCTGTCATCTGAGAACACAGAGTGTTTTGTCTACAAAACTCACCAGTATCTGATAAATCGTACAGATAACATTGATGTTCCTCTGTGTCCTTGGCGACTTGAGGGTTCTAGCTCTTAGGTTTGGGGTTGTTGTACCATTGTCGAACTAGACGGCTGGCGTTTGACTTTGCGCTTAGTCAGGCGGAAGCGGTCACGAATGAAGGGGACGCGCAACCCCATCAACACCACAAATATCCCTAAATAAAGTTGTATCTCTTGGATTTGTTGACGTTGACTGCTCCCATACATAATCGAAATCATCTTACTGCTTTGGATAGCAATGAGAGCGTGGAATAAGACTAAGATTCCGGCAACATACACCCAGCGATGAAGCTTTTTCCAAGTTCGTCCTAGCCAGCGCATTGCCCAACGGTTGGAAGTGAGTGCGAGTGTGGTCAATATGCTCAAGCCGACGACTGCCATAAAGATGTAGGTTTGGCGCAGAAAATCAAAAATAGTATCCCAATTCCGAATATCAATGCCGTGTCGAGTTACAAAGAGTAAAAAGTGTGCCATGCCGAAGCCAAATGCCCACAAGCCGGCTGTTTTTCGTAGACGTATGAGCCATCGCCAGCCCAAGACATTGGCGATTGGGGTCATCGCCAAGCTGATGAGCAAGAAACGAATCGCCCATTTGCCACTTTCGAGGTAGATACGGTTCACCGTGTTTTCAAGATTGCGTCCATCTAGCACTTGATTAATGTATTGAAGAACAATCGCGATGGCGAATATATTCAATATCCACCATGTGCCATGCTTTTTTAAGAAATCCATACGAAGTCCTTTCTTGATTTATTTTATAACCTATACACCCCTCATTCATCATCCGTTCCCATTTATGTGAAACAAATCACAAGCTGAAACGATTAACGTCTAAATTACCTGACATATCTTACTTGTTAATCCTCGCATGCCCCGTTAGGATGAGTCTATAACTGGATTTAATTACCCTGTGAGGACCTATGGCACAGCCCAAACTTGTCACCATTGATCGACACATCGCTGAGCAACAAAAGCAACATCCTCAAGCCACTGGCATGTTCACCAAGATGCTTCAAGATATGGCACTCGCGGCAAAAATCATCTCGCGGGAAACCAATCGTGCTGGACTGACGAATATCTTGGGCTATGACGATACAAATTCTGAAAATCCATCTGGGGAACGGCAGAAGAAACTGGATATGTTCGCAGATGAAATCATCTTCAATATGAATGACCATACGGGGCGTGTGTGCGCGATGGTCAGTGAAGAGCATGAAGATGTAATGGATATTCCACCGCATTATGATACAGGTAATTATGTATTAATTTATGACCCTTTAGATGGCTCGTCCAATATTGATGTGAATGTTTCAATTGGGACGATATTTGCAATCCATCGCAAGTTTACCCGTGGCGAGAAAGGCACAACCGAAGATGTCTTGCAACGAGGCAAACGCTTAGTGGCGGCTGGATATGTCATCTATGGCAGTAGCACGATGATGGTCTATACTGCGGGACAAGGGGTGCATGGCTTTACGCTCGATATGGGTGTGGGAGAATTTATCTTGAGCCACGAGAACATTCAAATGCCCAAAACCCCCAAATACTACAGTGTCAATCATGGGAATGAAAAAGGCTGGACACCCGGCGTAAAACGCTATGTCAAGTGGCTACAGGGTATCGAAGGCGAAGGTCGTCCTCCACTTGGACATCGTTACATCGGCTCAATGGTGGCAGACTTTCATCGCAATTTGCTGTCTGGCGGAGTTTTTATCTATCCCGGAACGCTTGAAGATAAGGACAAACCCTATGGCAAAATCCGCCTGATGTATGAGGCACAGGCTCTAGCGTTTATCTCACAACAAGCCGGGGGGTACGCATCGGACGGTGTGGGAGACATCCTAGAGATTCGTCCGCATACACTCCATCAACGGACTCCCATTTTCATTGGGAGCGAGAACTTGGTCAACAAAGCAGAGGAATATATCAGTAATTATGACCAAGCATGGATTGATGCTTACATGCCCTATCGGAATAAAGAGTTGGAACTAGTATAGAGCTAAACAATGGAAAAACACAGACTAACAAGTCGATATTTTTTCCAGATGATTGCGGAGGGTACTCTGTCTGGAGTTGGTATCAGCATCATTTTTTGGATTCTCCTACTCTTGTCTGAGATCGACGTTCCTCTGATTCATGCAATCATGTATGGCATCCTACTCGGTTCAATTCTTGGTGGTCTCAACGGTTTTCTTGTTGTCCTATTGGGGCGTGCAGTTGCCATGGGAATCACTATTGTCGTGTCCATTGCGCTAGGACTCTCGCCAACGCTTTTACATCTTCTCGTACTCGTGGTTACATCAGCTATTGCTAAAATCTATGCGAACAACTATCTACTGCGTCATTAAGAGAAGAATTAAAAACTAAATGTGTTCAGTGAAAGGGTTTGTTGCTTGGATTAGTCTCGAAGTTCAGTATCTATGCGAACTAGGCAACCTGACAAACCCAAATATCTATGTTCTATACCTTAAAAAAGAACAAATGTTTGCAAACTCGAACCGAACAATACAACTTTGTATGATATGATTCACACTCAAGTAAAAATCACTGCACCTTAACATCCTAAAAGGATGATTGGATGAACAGCTAAATTGCGTCATCGTTTCTCGCTTTGATCTTCCTGATGGAAAGTTAGTGCCGCTAAACAAACCAAAAACTAATCTTGAGGCTAACGAACTATCCTGACATCTATTATCTGACCCATGACACAAATAATTGTCTGCTAGCTCCTGCTAGCAGGGATTTTTCACCGCTTTTGCAAGTAAATCACAGGCAGAAGATAACTTTCTTGCAAGAAAACGAAAATTTGGACAAGATCAACAAACAAAGACAAACAATTAACCAACCCGCCTCATCAAGCATCTCAACTAAATCATCTCAGATGGGATTTGCCACGAGAGCATACACTCGCCCATAAGCATAAGCGAGCCGACGATGAGAATCGTGCCATCTGTGCCAGCCAGTGGCTTGGCGATGTCGAGTGCAGACGGCAAGTTGTCTGTCGCTTGAACATGCTGAATGAATAGCCGTGCGATTTGCGTGGCAACGGCTGGATCAGGGAAGTGGGTATTAGGGTTGGCATGATTTTCCGTCAGGATGAGGTAGTCGCTGACTGAAGCAAGGATGCCATAGACTCCTTCAAGGTCACGGTCTCTTGGGATGCCGACAATTGTGACAACGGGTTTTGTCAAGCGAGAACGGATGCTATCCACAAACGCCTGTGCTGATTCGATGTGAATTGCCCCATCAATGAAGACTTGAGGATTGTCCTGTAATTTTTGTGTTCGTCCGAGCCATTGAACTTGTCCTAAAGCAGATGTGATGCGCTCTCGGTCTGTATGGGTGATGGGCTGACTGGTGAGATGTGTGTGGATGTTTTGGCAAGCATGGACAGCAAGCGTGACATTTGGCAATTGGTAATATCCCAGCATTGAAAGATTGATTTCACCATAATTAGGTAGCTGGATGTGCAGTCCATCTGGTGTATCATTCTTATGTTGAGCAAGGTCAGTCTGTTTGATTTGATAGAGTATTGCGTTTTTCTCGTCGGCTTCCGCTTGCAAGATTGACATCGTATCAGAGGATTGTGGTACGGTGAATGCCACTCCATTGCGCTTGATGATTCCGGCTTTGTGCCATGCGATGCGCGACAATGTATCTCCAAGCAAATTGGTATGCTCTTTGATTATCGGTGTGAATAGCGAAACACGATTTGGGACAACGGCTATGTCATCAAAGCGTCCGCCCCGCCCAACTTCGAGAATGGCGCAATCAATTTCCTGCCCATTAAACCATTGCAAGGCAATCGCTAGAAATATCCCTTGCGGACTGAGGTATTGACGCTCGTCTAAGTTGGTGTCGATGTCATCAATGATGGGCGATAAACAAGAGAGAATGCGGAGAAAGTCCGTTGTCGGAATCATGTGTCCATTGACTCGAATGCGCTCATTCCAATGGATAAGGTGCGGGCTGGTTATCATGCCGACTTTGTGTCCGAGCGATTGGAGACATTTGGCTAAGATGGCGGTGGTTGAGCCTTTACCCCGACTGCCTGTGATGACCGTCAAGTCATAGTTGGGTGACGATAGACCTGCTTCTTGGAGCAAGCGTTTTGTCGAGGAGGTATCACGAGTGTGTTCGTCGAGTTCGCGAGGAGCATGGTCGAGTTTGCGTCGGGAGCGGAAGATATAGGTGATGGCTGAGTTTAGCTTATCAAAGCGCATGGTGGGCGACAGGTAGTGGTTAGTGAGTCATGTTAGAATTATAAAATGGACTTCACAAGAAAGCATGAACCAAAATCCGTGATAAATCGTTTGTTCATCAGCTTTGGATTTGCCTTGCTGATTCTGGCGGGCTGTACACTGGATACTACCCCTGCTTCGTCATCCTCAACCAATGAAACAGCAAAAAGTCGATTGGTGGTGGCATGGGTGGATGCTGGGAATCTGATTGTCTGGCAGACAGGGGATGAATTTCCGCGTCGGGTGGCGAGTGGTGGCGTTGTACGTCCTTATGTATCTCCTGATGGTGCGATGATTGCCTTTACACGCGGACCGAATGGCTTCCCAGAGAGTTTGTGGGTAGTAGATGTGGGTGGTGCCACGGAGCGTCAATTGGTGGGGGATGGCACACCGCGAACCTTCCGTAATAGACAATCCCAAGTGGGTGATGTAGCGTGGTATGACGAGGGAATTCTCTATTTCAACACGTTGAATCGAACCGCATTGGGCTTTGAGCCGAATGATGATTTGTATCGTGCAAACGCGCGCACTCGTGAAGTCGCACTGATTCGTAATCCCAGTGAAGGGGGACAATTTGTCTTTAGTCCCGATAGAGAGTGGATTGCGATGGTATCCAGCGGGACTTATGGACGACAAGACGGACGTATCAGTATTATTGACCCGCTTGCGTTGCGAGACGCGACGAATTTACTTTTTTTTGTGGGCGTGGCGACCGGTTCAGAAGTGTCATTTTATCCGCAAATGCAATGGACACCGGATAGTCAGTCGCTGTTGGTCGCGATACCGGATGCCGATTTGGTGTATGCGGAGACAGATGAGACTGTGCCACCGACGCGCTTGTGGCAATTGCCAATTGATGTGCCATCAGATCGCGCTTTGTTGGGGACAGTGCGCGCGAGTTTCTTTGGCTTACCAGTATGGTCGGACAATGGAGAACATCTGCTATATCTTCAACGGGAGCCGGCGAGTAATGAGTTCACGATTTATCTCGCCAGTGCCAATGGGGACAATGCTAAAGGATTACTCGGTGGACAAGCGGGGACGATAGAGTTACCAACGTGGATTCCGAATACAACGAAGTTTGTGTATACGCTCGATAATCCGGGCGTGGTGTACCGTAGTGGCGTGGATATTGATGAAGAACGATTATCCGACGAGATTGTATTTACGCCTCAGTTCCTCAATGAAAACATCTATGTTTTCGCAACAACACCTGCGATTGCATCGGATGGCATCCAAATGCAATGGGGACGAGTTGGAGAAGCGTCGCGTAATATCGGCTCGGCAGGGGCAAATATTCCGGTGTTTGATGCGGTGTTCGTGGGTGAATGAATTGCCCTCTAATTGATGCTATTTCTCCTCAATCGATTGAAAATGAAGTTCTGCCAACTGAGCATAAATCGAACTAGGGTTTTTATTATATATATTCAGATACTCGGTTAGGGCTTCATCGTGGCGATTTAATTGTTCCGATGTCAACGCGCGTAAATAATGGAAAGCTGGCAAGAAGTTTTCTGGGACATTTTCTGGTGGATGAGCCAGAACTAAATCAATTAACACTAGTGCTTCCGCAGGGTTGCTTAGGTCTCCACACAACTCATAGATTGTATTGAAGTCACATTCATAGGCTGGGATTTCTGGATTCTCAGTAGAAACTGTTTCTGGTATTGGCACTAAGTATCGGATTTCTGTCTCATCCCAATATGCTATACGAATCGTTCCATCAGCTTGTATTGTATGCCTCTCATTTGGATTCGGGAAAATTTCTGCTATCGTCTGCGGTTGACACAATTCGCTAGTTGCAATCTGAATTGGACTTAGATTCTCTAGTCGCCATGCTTTTACAGAACCGACCTGAACAGTACCATCTGTCTGACAAGAACTTTCATCCCCATATTGCAAGACAGCTAAACCATCACTATGTTCATAAGGTAAGGGTATCATTGTGATTTCGCTGTATGTCATACTAGTCATCTGAGATGATAAGGTCAGGCTGGTGTGGTGGATAGAGACTTCAGACGACCATCGCAGTACTGCCCTCAATGGTAAAGCCTCTGGAATAATGAACCATTCATCTATTCCATCATGATTCAAATCTGTCTGATAGGAATGTCCTACTTCCCAACGTAATTGTTCTAATTGAGCATCTAGTGGTTCTAAATTGGATAATTCGTATACATCTTGTTGCCA
>JANQRM010000080.1 GCA_028284565.1 Anaerolineae bacterium
ACTTTATGTGCATCAGTCCCCAACGAGACTCGGTCAGCCGTCACAGAGGCGACTAAGGTCGTTCCAAACCCTGCAACGCCTTCTTCCGCTGTCGTCCAATCGACGGGGATACCCATCTCAGCTAGGGTAGCTTCGGAGGCAGAAAAGCCACAGCCAGCGATGCCCGTAACGACGAAGAAAAGTGCAGACTCTGATTCGTTAAGCCTGCCTTCTGCAACGATATAGTGAGATTGAACCAGATAAAAGGGAATACTCAGCGCATTTGCAAATGAGACCTCAGCTGTTTTTGGTCTCAAAATGAGTTGAGCATTTGGATAGTCAATGGTCGCAAGAAAATGCATCAGTAGGCGCGAACCGATGATGCCCTTAATTGGCAGATTATTAAAATCGCTTTGTAGATGTTGCAGATTCAAACTGTAGATTGGCAGATGGTGAATGTCGATATCACCTAAGCGCATAGTGTCAACTTTCCCCAACTGCATCTTCCCTTCCGTACCCCCACCAGAGCCACCCAGCGTCCCAGCAAATTCTGCGCCAAGTTGCATGGCGACTTCAGTATCAAGCATGACTTCTGCGCCACCTGTATCAAGGAGAAAAAGTAGTGGGTCACTATCATTGATAGAGGCTTCAACAACTGGCAGAGGGTCAGTGATGACGAAGGGGATGTTGCTAGTTTCTACACCGTCGATTTGATATGGCTTGTCCTTGCCAAAGAGTGCAAGGTGATGACCAAGAGCTTTCAAGTTATTAAACGGCGGGATAGGAATGGGTCCTGCCGCCTCTTTGAAGAATTGGGATGCTTTAGGAAAGTCACCCAGTCGATAATAGGTCATAGCTAATAAATTCTTGAGTTCTGTACTAAAGAGCCACGTTTTTTCCAACCAATTGGCTTGGTCAAGTGCGGTTTGTAGATAAGTCTCCGCTTCGTGGGGTTTATTGCGCCAAAGTGCGAGTTCGCCCAGTCGCATTAAAGCCTGTCTGTTCTGGGCGTTGGTATCAAGAAGTTCACGATAGGCTTGTTCAGCATCATTAAATTTTCCTTTGCGATAAAGCTCCTTTGCATTGGTGCGGGGCGTTTCCATAATCGTTACTGCTTTCTAATCTTGATACTTGTTCCCTATTCGGCAGTACGTTATTAAACGGATGGAAGTTTCCTCTTTGAAACAAAAAGGGCAAACTTTGTTAGTCTGCCCAAGGTATAACTTACCAATGATTTTGCGAATTTCCATGATTTATCGGCTTCTTAAAACATTCAGCCAATCCACTATATCCGCTAGGGGTGCATCTGCAATCGGGTAAAAGCCATC
This sequence comes from Anaerolineae bacterium, assembly GCA_028284565.1. Next base: position 1,308 of record JANQRM010000080.1, read on the forward strand.
TTCGGCAAGTATCTCTGTCACACTTAAGGCATGTCCTAGCTCAGGATAGGTGTTAAGTGTCACGATGTCGGGTGCAGTCTCCTGTATCGCTTGGCTATTCGATACCGGAACCCAGCCGTCTTGTTCGCCATGAAGCAGGAGCGTCGGAATATTCGCTTCGGCAACCAACCCCGCAGTCGCAGTTCTGGCATCAATCGGCGGTTGGAAGCGTCCCATATTCTGCAAAAAGAGCGCGATAGCCGGTTCCAATTCATCGTCGATATGGATTAACCCGTCCCCATTCTCGTCAACGAAACGGTTGGTGATCGGTGCATCCTCCGGCGAGCCGGGTTCATAGAAGAAAAAGGGAACCATCAACTGCACCGCACCTGCCGGAATATCAGCGACATCATCCAATGACAAGATTCCATCGCTATCCGTATCCACCATATTTCGCAAATAAGGCAAAGCAAGCTCTTGATACTGATAGGGCAGAATATCAGCCAGTGACCCATTTGGCGCACCTTGCAGGATGAGTCCCGCAATATCATTGCGCATCGTGGCGACATTGGCGATGACCCATGCCCCTTCACTCCAACCATAGAGAAACACATTCTCCTTGTCGATTTCTGGAAGGGTAAAGGCGAAATCAATCACCACATTCGCGTCGGCAATCAACGTGTCCAATGTCGTGGCTTGGATTTGTCCTGTGTCATATTCGCCTAGTGCGTGGACTCCACGTTTGTTGAAGCGTAGTACACTATAGCCTGCATCGCTCAAGGTTTCGGCGATGGTCAAAAAGTTCCGCGAGAGGATGTCACCTTCGGTTGTGAGCGTGGTGGCATCCATGTCATAGGGACCTGAGCCATGAAACAAGATGACCACAGGAACAGGTTCGCTTGGTTCAGACGGCAGGGTGAGCAGAGCTTGGCTCGTCCATCCGTCCATTTCAATCGTATAGTCTTGATTTCGATAGGTGGCTTCCTCATTGGCAAGGGAAACCAGACTGATTATGCTGAAGATAATCAGAACAAGAAGATGTCGCATATTCATTTGTTACTTACTCCAATCGGATGTCCTCTTCATCAGGGAAGAAGATGGTGTCGATACCTTGTTCAAAGAGTGTTGCCATCTTGAAGGCTAAGGTCAAGCTGGGATCATACTTGCCTTTTTCGATGGCGTTGATGGTTTGCCGACTGACTCCCAGACGGTCAGCCAGTTCCGCTTGTGACCAATCGCGTTCTGCGCGGAGAACTTTGAGTTTGTTCTTCATGCATACCGCCGATTGGCAATGAATTGCCCGATGCCCCAGAAAGCAATCATCATGGGGAAGACCCAAATTAAATCGAATTGTGGAATATCGGCATTGCCCAAAAAGCCAACCGTGAAGGTAATCACACCCGTCATGCCCAAGCTAAAGGCAATGGCTTCCAGTTGGATACGTTGCTCCAATTCATCCAGACTTCGCACGAAGTCCAGATATGCCCAGATGCCAAACGGAATGGGCAGGACAGGCAGGATAGCAAGCGCAATGCGAAGGGCTTGTTCCTCCACTGAGCGTAGCAATGTGAGTGATAGGATGAGCAGACCGACATAGGCGATCATCACGACCACAAAGCGTTTGCTATAAGTCCGCGAGGCTTGTTTCTTCGTCATGCGGTTGTGTCGCTTGATTCTTGCTCACGATTCCAGATCATGGCGAAGACCAGACCAATCGCAACCCCAATACCGATTCCCACAGCCGAATCATTCAGGGCTTCCGTCATTGCAAAGCTCATCGCAATCCCAATCGCCACCGCAGGCGCGATATTCCACTGACGTTTAGTGGGTGTTTCTGTTGACATGCTGATGTTCCTTTACTTAGTGTCAGACGATGACATCACTGTAAAGCATATTTTATATTTTGTCAAGTAAACTTTACATTTTGTCGCAATAACTTTCCTATATGGAAACTTTACTTGTCGTGATTGAAGACAAAACCACCAGATATAGTTAGCGTCGTTTCTTGATATTGGGTTTGAAATTCGTTGGTAAAATCCAACCTCTGAGGCGGAAATTTTGTTAAACTATAAATATCAAAACTATTAATCGCCCTGTTTTTGCCTGTTTATCACGCCTCATTCTTCGTATATTTTCCGTTTCTTTTGTTTGAATCACATCCTTACTTCAAATCCATTGCCATATGTACCTCTGTAAAATTCCATTCTGATACATAAATTCGTTCCACTTCTATAAAACCCATGCTTTGATACAAATTCAAGGCACTATACCAATCCGAATTTGTCTCTACCAACACTTGCACAAAACCTCGTTCATTCGCTATCTCCAATAATCGTTGACTGATAATCTTTCCAATGCCTTGTCTCTGCCTATCCTTTGCCACAGAAACTCGAACAATTCTGGCAACTTCATCGCTTCCATGCTCTTTGATTAACATCCCACAGCCAATGATTTGACCATCTGATTCAACCACAATAATTGATGCACCCTGCTGAATATAATGTGTCTCTAGGTCATCTAAGTCTGGATTTAAGCCATCAATCAACACACCAAAACGCTGTTCCAACCCTGACAAAACCAACATTCTGACCGCTTCTTCATCCTCTGGTTGATAATCTCGCAATTGCCAATTCATTACTTTGCTCCCCTGTGCATTCGTCACACAGGTTTTACACTCAGACTATGCCAATTTCCCTCTTTGAAATGACACCAATGCCTCACCCTTGCCCGCTAAGGTATAGTCCTCCATACACGCCGGAATCAACACAGTCCTACCCAAGCCGAATTCAACCGATACCCCCTCTGATTCCACAGCTAAACCCCCTTCAATACAGGTCAACGCATGAAAACGTCCGTTGTTCTCAATCGTCACACTAAAATCATCCACCCGATGCAACAAAGTCTGGAAATATTCTCCCGCTACCACGACTTGCATCTGGCTCTCGGTTTCCTCAATCTGCTTGATTTCTGGCAAGGTTGTTAAATTTGATACTGCCACCCCTTTGTCGATATGCAAGTCTCTTGGTTTGCCATCTAGTCCCATGCGTCCCCAATCATACAGCCGATAAGTCAAATCACTCGATTGTTGAATCTCATAAATCAGAATGCCATCCCCCAAGGCATGGACTGTATTTGCTTGTAGATACAAGACATCGCCTTTTTGTACATCCGCTTTGACAAGCAAATCTTCCAATCGATTATCCCGAATTGCCTCTGCCATCGCCTCTTGTGACGTTCCCGATTCAACACCAATCACCAATTGGGCATTTGGCTCTGCCGATAACACAATCCAAGCTTCTGTTTTCCCACGCGGAAAATTTTCAAGTCGCTGTGCCTGTTCATCATTTGGATGCACCTGCACCGACAGCCAATCATTCGCATCCAAGAACTTCGCCAACAATGGAAAGCCTTCTGCCGGATCATTTCCTTCACCACAGAGCAATGTGCCAAACTCCGCCAGCACATCACCCAACGTTTTGCCTGCAAACTCGCCATTTTCAATCGTTGCTGTGTCATGTAACTCCCATGACTCACCATAGGGTTCATCAGTTGGTAAATCTTTCCCCAAGACGGTTTCTAATTTCCGCCCACCCCAAACTTTCGTATGCAGACTTGGTTGCAATAACAGTGGATATAACTCATGGTCGCTCATTCGACTCTCACTTTCGAACATTATCGCTTAGAACATAGAGCATACACCGTCACCATGATTAATGCTCATGCGTTTTTGGGAATTCATCTCCCTGATCTGTATAATCAATCGATGTTTATCGACTGAAAATCAGAAAGTACAACAAATGGATTTCACTGGACAAATTGTACTTGTTACAGGTGCATCACGCGGTATTGGACGTGCCATTGCCATCGGTTTTGCAGAACGTGGAGCCAAAGTCATCGTGCATTATAACCAGAACGAAGACGCTGCCCGCGATACGATGAATCAACTTGAAGGTAACGGACATATGGTTGCCCAAGCCGAAATGGGTGATGCGGATGGCATTCGTGAAATGGTGGATGCGGTTGTCAATCGCATGGGAACCATTGACATTCTCGTCAACAATGCGGGTGTCTATCTCGACCATCCCCTCACAGATGTCACCTATGAAGAATGGCAAGATAAATGGTTGCATATCCTCAATACCAATCTCATCGGAGCCGCCAACATGATTTATTGTGTTGCTCAATACATGATGCGGAAAGGCGGTGGGC
>JANQRM010000084.1 GCA_028284565.1 Anaerolineae bacterium
ATTAATTATCGCCCAGCAAATTGCTAACAATGCCTTTGATTTGACGGGTGGACCCATGTGTACCCAAAGTGTGCCACGACCCATTATCTATCTGCCTGCGGGCAACACGATTGCCATCACCCAACCGACAGACTACTTTTATGCACTCTTGCCATTACTCTTGCTTACATTGATTCTTTACCGTTTGCTGACGACGAACCGTATTGGTCGCGCGTTTTCCGCAGTGCGGGAGGATGAAGTGCGCGCCTCCGCCATGGGGATACATCCACTGAAGTATAAGTTATTGGCATTTGCGGCGGGTGGGATGCTCATCGGTGCGCTGGGGAGTTTTCAGGCACAGTATATTACGGTTGTTTGTCCCTCGGAATTGGCACTGACCTTTACGCTAACGCTCTTGATTATCGTTTTCGTCGGGGGAGCAGGCAGTATGCGCGGGGTAATCTTGGGCGCGATTTTGTTTAATGTCCTCCCCCGTGTACTCGAAAATTTCGGCGGGGGAGCTATTCCGCCAGCTCATCAACAGGTGGCATATGGAATCTTGCTCTTGGTTGTGATTATGTATATGCCAGATGGGATTGATGGCTTGCTGACCCGACTCACAAATCGCTGGAATAGCTCACAGAAAGCGAAAAATCGTGGCTAAGACCTTGCTTCAAGCGCAAGGCGTGACGAAGCATTTCATGGGTGTGACCGCACTCGATAGGGTTGACTTATCCCTCGAAGCTGGGGAGCTGGTCAGTTTGATTGGTCCCAACGGTTCTGGCAAAACGACCTTCTTCAATTGTATCAGCGGGCTGTTGAAAGCGGATGCCGGGAAAATCGTCTTTCGTGGTCGTGATATTACTCGTACACGTCCCGACTTAATTGCTCGAATGGGTATGCGTCGTACCTTTCAGGATGTACGGAACTTCCCCAATTTGACGGTGATGGATAATCTGCTCATCGCCATCCAACAACAGCAAGAAGATAACATCCTCGCGCGGACATTTCGCACAGCGCGCATTCGAGAATATGAAGCCATCGCACATGAACGCGCGTTGGAACTCTTGGAATGGGTCGATTTGATGCATGTGCGTCATCAATCGGCAGGAAACCTGTCGTATGGACAACGCAAGCTAATGGAATTCGCCTGTGCCTTAATGCCAGACCCAGAGTTAGTGTTGTTGGATGAACCCGCCGCCGCCGTGAGTGCGACGATGATTGCCCAACTCAAGTCCCTCATTTTAGAACTCAATGCCCGTGGCAAGACCTTTCTCGTGGTCGAACACAATATGAATGTGGTGATGGATTTGTCCCAGCGCATTATCGTGCTAGATCATGGACAAAAAATTGCGGAAGGCACACCCGACGACATCCGCCAGAATCCAAAAGTGCTGGAGGCGTATTTTGGAACCTAAGCGAGTCCTCCTAGAACTTCAGCATATCCAAGCGGGTTATGCCGATATTGAAGTACTGAAAGATGTCTCCTTGACGGTCAATGAAGGCGAAATTGTCACGATTATTGGTGCGAATGGAGCAGGTAAATCGACCTTGCTTAAGACCATCTTCGGCATGGTGCAACCCACAGGTGGACAGATTCTGTATCAAGGGCAAAACATTACCGCGCATAAGCCGCTCGACAATTTGAAGCGGGGGATTTCATTTATCCCCGGCGGACGTGCTAATTTTCCAGCGATGACAGTGCAAGAGAACTTGGAGATGGGCGCGTATATCCGAGATGATGCAGAGGCAATCGCTCAGGAGATTGATGAACTCTGCCAGCGTTTCCAGATTTTGAAAGAGAAGCGGTATACGGCTGTCGGCAACCTAAGTGGTGGGCAACAGCAGATGGTCGAGATGGCAATTGCCATGATGCTTAAGCCAAAAGTGATGCTGATTGATGAACCGACGATTGGTTTGGCTCCCATAATTGTGGATGAGGTGTTCGCCGTCATTCGAGAGATTAACCAGAGCGGGACAACCATTGTATTGGTGGAGCAGAATGCCAAACGTGCGCTAGAGGTTTCCGATACCGGTTATGTGCTAGAACTCGGCAGTATAGGGTATTCGGGCAAAGCCAGTGAATTAGCCAATTTTGAAGAGGTCTATCGTGCCTATTTAGGTGAGCGATAAGGACACAGAGAGGATGATGCGGTGCTAGTCAACAAACAGCGTCTGACACAGAAGATGAACGAGCAGGGGTTGGATGCCATTGTCGCAACCACGCTGGAAAACGTGCATTATCTGACAGGGGTGTATAACGTCACACTCCAGATGTTCCCGCATGGTGGGCAGTGTAATGCCATTGTCACACCAGACCGTCCCGATGAACCGCATGTGGTTGCACCGACGATTGATATGGATCAATTCACGGTGGATAGTATCGTGCAATTAAGCGGGACAACATCATTTGGAACATTCTATCGTGAACCTGCTCAAGCGGGCATCCAACTGAGTGAGATTGAACATGCGCTCCAACAAAACGCCAATTTGGATCATGCTCATGCCAGCCCACTAGATGCGCTCGTCGATGCCCTCAACAAAATGGGACTCAGTGATAAAAAAGTGGGAATTGATGAAATCGGCTTTGCATCACTATCGAAATTACAAGAACGCCTTCCCCATGCAAAACTAGTTGAGGCAAGTTCGGTATTGAGTTGGACGCGACGGGTCAAAACAAAAGAAGAGATTAGGCGTTTACGGGATTCGGCGCATGTCACCCAGCAAGCGATTCTAGCAACTGCCGCCATTGCACGCGAAGGTGTGACCGAAATCGAACTCCAACGCGAATTCAATCGCTCGATTATCAGCCAAGGTGCAATACCGAAGTTTGCACTGATACGCATTAATGGGAATGCTGTCTTCGGACAAGCTAAGCTAAATCGAACTGTGCTACACAAAGGCGATTTGATTTGGTTTGATGTCGGCTGTGTCTACGAAGGCTATTGGTCAGATATTGCGCGCAATGTAAGTGTAGGCGAGCCGACTCCACGAGTGCGCCAACTCTACACGGCGATGCTCAAGGGTGAGGAACATGCCATTGAAACCACTCGTGCGGGGATGACGGGTGCAGAAATCTTTGACCTCACGATCAAAGCCACGCAGGAATCCGGCGCACCGCATTATCGTCGGCATCATGTTGGGCATGGCATCGGCGCAGAGGTCTATGAGCAACCCATCCTCGCTCCGAATAATGACACGATCATTGAAGAAGGTAGCGTGATCAATATCGAAACACCTTATTACGAATATGGCTTAGGGGCGGTGCATGTGGAAGATCCCTTTGTGGTGCTTGCAGATGGTAATGAAGTCCTCACGTCGCTATCGCGTGAGATGATAATTGTGGAGTAGGTCAGACTGATGAGTATTGAACTAGGTGTTGGCTTATTTTGGACAGAGCAAACCTATGCTGAATTTACAGCTCTGATTGAGGAATGTGAATCGCTCGATTATGCGGAGTTGTGGATTGCCAATGAGAAATTCTTTCATGATATGTATATCATGGCGACCCTCGCGGCAGAACGCACCACCCATCCCAAAATCGGCACATTTATCGCCGACCCCTATACGAATCATCCGGCATTAACAGCCATGTCAATTGGCACATTGGATGAAGTTAGTGCAGGACGCGCAATCTTGGGCATTGGGGCGGGGGGAACGGGTTTCCCGCCCATGGGCATCCAACGAAAAAAGCCCGCCAAAGCGATTAAAGAATCCATCCAATTGATTCGGCGTTTGCTCAATGGTGAGACAGTGGATTTTCAAGGTGAGGTGATTCAGTTTCACAATGGACGACTGAATTTTGAGACGCGAGCGAATATTCCCATAGTGGTGGCAACGCGCGGGAACTTAGTGTTACAAACCGCGGGAGAAGTGGCAGATGCGGTGATGATTGCGACCTATGCCGAACCCGTAGGCATCCAACATGCACTCTCTATGGTAGAAAAAGGAGCCTCACGTGCGGGACGCTTGCTCGACGAATTGAGTATCATCTCGCGCGTTGATGCTTGTATCCATCCCGACCGGCAACTGGCATATGAAGCCGTGAAACCCATGATTGGGGTGTTTTTGTGGACCAGCTACCCAGATCGTGAGTTTGTGCATCGGGTTGGCTTAGAAGTTCCAGCTGAGTTGGAGCAAATTATCGCCAAGCGGGATTACAACTTGATGGCAGCGAATACGCATCTGATCCCCGATTCGTTTGTAGAAAAATTCTGCTGGGCAGGGACAGTAGACGATGTGTACCAGCAAGTTGCCGAAGTCGTGAAACTCGGTATTCATCGCATTACCTTCTTGCCTCATCCGCCGAAAGATGGCGATGTCCATGAGACGATTCGTGAATTTGCCCAGACGATAAAGCCTCAACTTGACGAACTCATACAGTAAGCGAGGGACAGATGACCCTACATCAAATGACCGCCTCCAGTGCAACTGGACAACGCTGTTTATTTTGTGGCGCTGAATATCCCCTATATCCGCCAATTCTTTTTGGCTGTCCGCAATGTGAGACGGAAGACTTCAAAGCCCCTCTTGAGATTACTTATGATTATCCAGCTGGAACAGAATGGTTTCCCACTGCGCCCTTGCCGAATATCACCCGTTATTCACCACTGTTGCCTCCTTTAGCCAAAGACGTGAGCATGGGCGAGGGGGGAACACCTCTTGTTCGCTATCCGTTGGATATTGATGGGGATTACGAAGTCTATGTGAAGGATGAAAGTCGGAATCCCACATGGAGTCACAAAGATAGGTTAAATCTGTGTGTGACAAGTACCGCGCTGGCGGTTGGTGCGAAAGGCGTAGTAGCGGCATCATCAGGCAATCATGGGGCGGCATGTGCGGCATATTCAGCACGAGCCGGCTTAGATGCGATAATCTTGTGTACACCGCGCCCACCAGCTGTGGCGAGCTTATTATTGGCATATGGACAAACCATCGTAGCTGTTCCTGATGCACCGACTCGTTGGATACTGATGGAGCAGATTATTGATAAGCTGGGCTATCATCCGGCGAGTAACTTTACGACACCACCAACGAATCATCCCTTTGGTTCTGAAGGCTACAAAACGATTGCTTATG
>JANQRM010000085.1 GCA_028284565.1 Anaerolineae bacterium
TGGGAAAGCACCGATACAGGCGAAGAAACCACACCTAGTTGGACACTGCCACATCCAATAACTGGAGAGCGTATTCGTATCTGGACCGGGGACAATGAACAACACATCTCAACTGATATTGCTTATGCCATTTTGCAATTTTGGCGATGGACTGGTGATGATGAATGGTTCGCGCAATATGGCGCAGAAATTGTGCTTGATACAGCTGTGTTTTGGGAAAGCAGAGTCGAATATAACGCTACCCAAGACCGTTATGAGTTGCGCATGCAAATTGGTCCTGATGAATATCACGAGAACATAGATAACAGTGTCTTCACCAATCGCATGGTGGTCTGGCATCTTCAAGAGGCGCAATCTGTTTGGAATTGGTTGACGACATTCTATGAGGAAAAATCACAGCAACTTGCAATATCCTTGGGTTTATCCAATGAATTAGTCAGTCATTGGGCAATCATCGCAGATAAGATGTGGATTCCATACGATGAGGAACATCAAGTTCTAGAGCAATTTGAGAATTTCTTCCAACGCTTAAAACCTATCAATTTAGAGGATTATACGCCCCGCACCACCAATATGGACTGGATACTCGGACATGAGAAGACACAAGTCTCCCGTGTGATAAAGCAAGCGGATGTGGTGATGTTGATGTCCTTGTTGTGGGATGAGTTAGGCAACGAAGCTTTCTTACGACGCAATTGGGACTTATATTCCAAAGTTGTCGATCATGGCTCATCTCTGAGTCCATCGACCCATGCGTGGGTCGCGGCTAAACTAGGACTCCTTGATGAAGCCTATGACCTGTTTATTTACGCCGCTACAATTGACCTCGAAGACAATAAGGGCAACGTGCGAGATGGCATCCATGCGGCGGCATGCGGCGGAATCTGGCAAGCGGTGGTCTTCGGTTTCTGTGGACTCGAACTCACGCCGGATGGTCCCAAGGTCAACCCCAATCTACCCAAACATTGGCAAGAGGTTAAATTCACAGTTCAATATCAAGGTGAATCCAAGACCTTTACAATTACCCAAGAAGGTTAGCATATGCAAATCGGTTATATCTTTGACCTTGATGGCGTGATTACAGACACAGCAGAGTATCATTATCGCTCTTGGAAGCAACTGGCAGAGGAAGAAGGAATGTCATTTACCCGTGAGGACAACGAAGCCTTACGCGGTGTTCCTCGCCGACGCAGTTTGGAATTACTTCTAAAAGGAGCAACGGTTCCAGAAGACAAAATGCAAGCGATGATGACACGAAAGAATGAGCATTATAAAACGCTGATTAATGACATCACTCCAGATGATTTGTTACAAGGTGTACCTGACTTGCTCAATGAAGCCAAATCTCAAGGGATTAAAATCGGTTTAGGCTCTGCCAGCAAGAATGCCCGTCTTGTCTGTGAACGTTTGGGCATTCTTGACTTATTCGATGCCTTTGGGGATGGAACCAGTGTGGTGAATGCCAAACCCGCACCCGACTTATTCTTATGGGTTGCCGGAGGCTTTGGCTTGAATCCTCAGCAATGTATCGTTTTCGAAGATGCCGAGGCGGGCATTGAAGCCGGTTTAGCAGGTGGCTTTTGGACGGTGGGTATTGGTCCTGAATCACGCGTCGGCAAAGCACATCAGGTCCGTAAGAATCTGATTGGGGCAAGTGTACAAGAATTTCACCTCACTTAAGGTCGATTAACTACTTATCTCAATGACAAAATCCAGCATACCAAGTCAAAACGACTCGACAATGCTAAGCAGTTTAGTCCTCTCTAGGTTTGAAAATCTTTAGATAAGGCATAGCCAGATGCATAACCATTTGCATAATCATTTGACTCTGTTTTGTGATAGGATGAAAGGATATGCATCTGATCCATCCTGAAAGCCGACCCATTGGCAACAGAGAGCTAACAATCGGATACAAACCTAATTCAAACTTCAAGTCGGTACTAGTACTCAACCTATAGTATTTTTCTTATTGTTTTCGGTAATTTTTTCCATATTCGCTAATGAACAATCGCCTCACACAGCTATGGATATTATGATAAACATTAGCAGATTCTGTAGATGTGAGAGGATCTAATGGCTTTACCAACTCCCAATTTTAGTCCACCCTTCCACATTATCCGAGTGAGTCATGTCGAATGGGGCGTGACCGATATGGATTATGCCCGTGAATTCTATGGGGACATCATCGGTTACCATATCCAAGAAGATTTGGGCGATACATTGTATCTACGTGGGATGGAAGAACGCAATCATCATTCGCTCGTCTTAACAAAGATGGATACCCCAAGTGTCCATCGTGTTGGCTTCAAAGTCGCGTCAGAAGAGGATTTAGACAAAGCCGTGTCCTTCTTTACTAGCAAAGGATGTCGCACGGCATGGGTTGACAAACATGCACAGGGACGCACTCTGCATACCACCGACCCCTTTGGTATCCCACTCGAATTCTATTTCGAGATGGAGCGTCCGGATGAATTGTTGTTACAACAATATGAACTTTATCGGGGTTCGCGCATCCAACGCATTGACCATGTGAATCTCTATCATCCTGATGTCAATGAAGCCAGCCGTTTCTATATCGAGGAGCTAGGCTTTCGGATGACAGAGGCAACTGTGGATGACATCGACAACCTAAATAGCAACTTATGGGCGGCATGGTTACATCGGCGTGGTGGAGTACATGACATTGCCTTCACCAATGGACTCGGACCTCGGTTGCATCATATCGGCATTTACATCCCCACGGCGACAGATATTATCAACTTCTGTGATGTCCTGGCAACATCCGGTCATATGGCATCCTTCGAGCGCGGTCCCGGACGACATGGGATTTCTAATGCCTTTTTCTTATATATTCTGGATCAAGATGGGCATCGTATCGAACTCTTCTCCTGCGATTATGTCACCATAGACCCAGATCATCCGACACGTTTGTGGGATTTGCAAGACCCGCAACGTCAAACACTTTGGGGACAACCCGCGCCTCGTTCATGGTTTGAACACGGCTCTATTTTTGAGGGAGTCGTGCCACAAGAATCCCAACTTGATGCCGAACCCATCATCGCCCCAGAATAACCGACATCTATTAGACGATATTAGGACAAGAATGAAATTCGCACGCTTTGCCTATAATGGACAAATTCACGAAGCAGTTTATAAAAACGAACAACTCTGGGTCGGGACAGTTGCCTATGACCCTGATAGTGTAATGTGGCTACCTCCGGTTGATGTACGTGGTTGTACCGCAATTGGAGTAGCGTTGGGCTATGCCGACCATGCGTCTGAACTCAAGCTGGATGTACCCGACTATCCCATTCTCTTCCATAAAATGCCTAACACCTTCGTCGGACACAAAGCAAAGGTTATCCGTCCCGAAGTAGACTATATGCACTACGAAGGCGAATTAGTGGTAGTGATGGGACGTGCCTGTCGCAAGGTATCCGCCGAGGATGCGCTGGATTATGTCTATGGCTATACCATTGGCAACGAATGCACCGTGCGCGATTTTGTAGGAAATTATTACCGTCCTCCTGTGAAAGCCAAAGGATTTGACACCTTTGGTCCGATGGGACCTGTTCTGGTCACTGCTGATGAAATCAACCCAACGAATACCGAAATCCGTACTTATGTGAATGACGAATTACGCCAACAAGGGAACACCCAATATCTGCGTCATAGCGTTGCAGAACTTATTGCCTATATCTCTGAATTTAAGACACTTCAACGAGGCGACGTAATTTACACTGGCACACCCAAAGGCATTTCGCATGTCCATCCCGGCGATGTTATGCGCGTGGAGATTGACCAAATCGGCGCACTCGAAAACGAAGTCATTGCAGAATAAAATAATTCAACGCAAAGGCACGAGAACGCTAAGCTACACAGGAACAAGGCTCAAGATAATCGTCAATTTGTAGGGGTTTAGAATTGCAGTGTCCACGCGCAATTGCCGATAAGCCCAAAATCAGATTCTAAGTACCTCGCATCTTGTTTATGAGACTTACGTTGAAAAATAAGCGAAGTCACAAATAAAATATGATAGCGTAGTGGCAGACCCACGTGTCTGCCATAAAAATTTAAGGAAATACAATATGGCAACCTACGAAACCAATCAACAAAATGTCCAAGC
>JANQRM010000089.1 GCA_028284565.1 Anaerolineae bacterium
TGGAAGGTTTAGAACGCGCGTCGGGGTTCTTACGTCGAGAAATGGGCAAACGAATACGTCTGCGTAATACACCCGAACTTCACTTTCATTGGGATGCCACGCTCGAACACGGGGAACGCATTAATCAACTCATTGACAGTCTCGATATTGTACCGGAAGAAGAACTCGACGAAGACGATGAATAACAATTTACAATGGGATGAAGCCATCCATGCTGTCCAATCAGCACAATCTGTTATGATAGTCTCCCATATCTCGCCAGATGGTGATGCAATCGGCTCATTGTTGGGAATGCGAAATGCCCTCGTCGAAATGGGCAAGAATGTAACGGCGGTGCTTGATGATGAAGTACCGCCGTTTCTCTGCTTCCTCAGTGACGCGGATAGCATAAGGCATGAGATTGAATCGGGTGAGTGGGACTTGCTGATCGTAACGGATTGTAGCGATACAGAACGCACCGGAAAACTCGGTGAATATGGTCTCGCCCACAGCCAACAGGTGATTAATCTCGACCATCACCCTACCAATATTCTTTTTGGAGATATTCACTTAGTCATGCCAAATGCAGTGTCCGCTTCTGAAATCGTCTTTCACTTATTAGAGCGGATGCAATTCACTATGACTCGTGAGGTAGCTATGCCCCTACTAACAGGGCTAGTGACCGATACACTGGGCTTCCGCACGAGCAATGTCACAGCAGAGACCTTGAGCATAGCCCACGCCTTGATTGAATCTGGTGCATCACTGACCGAAATCACAGAACGCACACTCGATTCTAAAACCTACGAGGTCGTGGAACTCTGGAAACATATCATCCCCTCTGTTCAATTGGACGGACAAGTTATCTCCGCGGTTGTAACACTATCCGATGCAAAAAAAGCCGGCTTAGACGACACGACGGATGGTGGATTAGTCAGCTTCCTCTCCAAAGTTGATGAAGCAATGGTCTCAGTTGTCTTCAAAGAGAAAGTCAACAATCAGGTTGAAATCAGCTTGCGTTCCAAACCCGGCTATGATGTGGGGACAACCGCGTTTGAACTCGGTGGTGGTGGGCATACTCAAGCATCCGGCGCAACCATAGATGGCACGTTAGAAGAAGTCCAAGCACTCGTTATGACACGATTGCACGAAGTTACCAAGCAAGGACAATACAACATTGTCTAGCAAATCTCTGCTAGGTTTCCTGAATATCCATAAGCCCTTGCACATGACCAGCCATGATGTCATGTCAAGGATACGTCGGCTGTGCCAGCGCGCTTTTAATACCAAAAAAGTTGGACATGCTGGCACACTCGACCCCTTAGCATCGGGTGTATTGGTGGTCTGCTTGGGCAAAGCGACCCGTCTCAGCGATTATGTAATGCAAAATACCAAATGTTATCGTGCGACTGTTCAATTGGGAATTACCACCGAAACCGACGATGCTGAGGGCGAGGTGATTTCACAAGAGGATGCCTCACATATCACACAATCAGATATAGAAGCTGTTATTCCGCAATTCCTCGGCACAATTGAGCAAATCCCGCCGATGTACAGTGCAATTAAAAAAGATGGCAAAAAACTCTACGAACTTGCCCGCGCTGGACAAACCATTGAGCGCGAAGCCCGTACCATTCAAATTAATTCTATCGACATCGTTGATTTCAAACCGAGTGTAGTTAGACTCGATGTGGTTTGTGGCTCTGGCACATACATCCGGAGTCTGGCGCGAGATATTGGCGAAGCACTTGTCGTCGGCGCACATTTAGGGGGATTAGTCCGCACAGCAAGCGGAAATTTCACAATAGACTACGCTGTTCATCTCGACGATTTACTCTGTGATGAGAACTGGCATCACCATATCATTCCTCCAAAAACAGCTCTACAAGATTATCCAAGTATTCAACTGACCCCACACGAAGTCCAAGAACTCCGCTATGGTCGTGCCATCGTTAAACAACATGATGTGACTGCCACAACCGTTTTCGCCTATCATGATGACGATTTAGCAGCGATTCTCAGGTTGAACAAAAATCACTGGAAACCACATAAAGTATTCTTGTCCGATGCTTGATAAAATATCCACCACAGAATAACAACACAACCGACGAGAACACCATGACTCACGTCTATGACCTAGCCGATGCCAAACTTAACCAACCTTCTGTCGTGACTATTGGCATGTTTGACGGTGTTCATATCGGGCATCAGGTTCTCATCAAACGTTTGGTCGAGACCGCACATAACTCAGGACGACAAGCTGTTGTTCTCACATTCTATCCGCATCCTGATATTGTCTTACGTGGCTTGGAAGGTCGATACTACCTCACCACACCTGACCAGCGTGCACAGTTATTGATTGAATTAGGAGTGGATTGCGTCGTTACCCATCCGTTTAACGATGAAATTCGCCAAATTCGGGCATCAACCTTTGTTGACCACTTGCGTGAGTATCTCAAGATGGATGCGCTCTGGGTCGGTGAAGACTTTGCAATGGGCTATCAGCGTGAGGGCAACGTCGCTTTCCTCAAGAAAGATGGGGAGAGAAAAGGCTTCAATGTGGAAGTCATTCATTTGGTCTCCGCAGATGGCAACGGCATCCCTATTACTAGCACGCGCATCCGCCAGAGTCTCGCAGACGGTGACCTAGATACTGTGCGACAACTCTTAGGGCGTGGCTATACCGTCATCGGGGAAGTCGTTGAAGGTGAAAAGCGCGGACGAGCGATTGGTTTTCCCACTGCCAATATCGCTGTTTGGGATCAACTGATCATCCCAGCAAATGGTGTCTATGCGGGTTGGGCGACAGTGAATGATCAACAAAACAAAGCGGTCACGAATGTTGGGATACGTCCCACCTTTGTTGGCGATGATATGACTGTTGAAGCGCATCTATTGGATTTTACAAGCGATATTTACGGACAAACCTTGGAGCTTAGCTTTGAAACCAAACTCCGTGATGAGCAAAAGTTCAGTGGCATTGACGAACTCGTGGCGCAAATCCAGCATGATGTTGAAGCAGGTCGGCTATTTCTGGAATCGCAATAATTCCTCCGAATTGTCAACGTCTTGATATAATCTATTGAAATTGTTTCTTTGTGTACTCCGTGGTTCAAAGAAAATTCTAAATTGAATACCCCAATCGCTTCATAAAATCCTCGTTCTTGCGCCAATTTTTTAAGACTTTTACGCGCGTATCGAGATGCACTTGGGTTTCCATCAGCACCTCAAGGTCTTCACGCGATTGCATCCCAATGCGTTTAATCATCTTCCCACCTTTGCCGATGATGATGCCCTTCTGTGAATCCCGTTCCACATAAATGGTTGCTTCGATGATAGAGATGTTTTCTTTTTCTTTGAACTCCGTCACTTCCACAGCAACGGAATGGGGTATCTCTTGGGCGGTGTTCAAAATAATCTTCTCTCGGATGATTTCGGCGGCGATAAATCGTAGATTGGCATCGCTTAAATCATCCGTGGGATAATAGGGTGGTCCTAGTGACAACAGTGTCAATAAGTGCTCTAATAACTCTGATACACCAGCTTGTGTCTCTGCACTTATTTGAAACATAGACTCATATTCGACCAAGTCCAAATGCTCACTAAAGTCAACTTGTCCTTCGACTAAATCCATCTTATTCAGGGCAAGTACAATAGGAGTAACTTGCTTCAGTTGTTGGATTGTCTCGGCAATCTGTCGGTCTTCCGCTTGTGGGGCTTCGGATGAGTCTACAATCCACAAGATAACGTCGGCATCTTTGAGTGCATCTTCGGCGACGGATACCATATATGTCCCCAGTTTATGATGCGGGACATGTATGCCGGGCGTATCGACGAAAATCATCTGGCACTTGTCTGTCGAATAAATGCCTAATTGTCGGGTGCGAGTGGTTTGTGGCTTGGGAGAGACAATCGCAATCTTCTGTCCCAAAATCCCGTTAATCAGCGTGGATTTGCCGACATTCGGTCTGCCGACTACCGCGACCAAACCAGAACGGAAATCTTCTGACCAGTCATCATTGAATATCGAATCCAAGTTACTCAAGGTCTTGTTCCTTCAACCAGTCAATGATGGTTTCATAATAGGGAAGATATTCAAGCAGGCGTTCAGCCAGATGGGTAGCATCATCTACGATGAGAGCTTTCACCGATGCAAGAGGCCGAATAGAGACTGCATCTTCATAAACTAGCACCTCAATCGGTTGCACCAAATCTAATAATTTGATGGGTATCATCTCTTCCGCACCGTCATTGCGATACCCCACGACTTCCGAACGCGGATAAGGTGAGCTTTTATTCAGCAAGAAGTCCCAACCTGCTTCACCAGTCAAAAAGTCGCCATAATCGAGTGCAATAATGCCCGGCACAACGGATTGATGCGGTTTGCCAAGATAGCGAACCCCATAACGCACGACAAAGTTGCCACTTTCTAGGACTTCATAATCGAGTAGTGGAGAGGTTGAGAGGAGATGTGAGGAGCCAACTTGAACAATGACTCCGGTAAAGGAATCTCCGATGGGGTCTGGTTCTGGAATATCAGGCATCAATGATCGTCGTGATGCTCTTCAACGAGAGGGACACTAATATCATCGAAGTTGTCAAAGGGACGCACGACACCCATCCAAGCCACCAAAGCGGCGATTAACAGGATCAATCCTGCAACGACGGTTAACCCCACCAAATTAGCCTGATTTGCATCCAGCGTTTCGCCACCAATCGCCCCAAGACCAAGCCCCACGACGATAAAGGTGATGCCAAGTCCGCCGAGCATCGCAAGGTTCGTCAGTGTGGATTTACGAGGATTATTGTTTTCTGTTGTCATGGGCATGCCTTTTCTAGCATAGTCAAAGTTCATCGCATGCGTTAAATTGTGCCTTTATTCCCAAATCACGTCAAGTCTGGAGCGTCACATGGCAGTCAACAAGGTCTGGATTGTTCGACATGGAGAAACCGCCTACAACGCCGAACATCGCTGGCAAGGGCATCTCGATATTGAATTAAGCGAGAAAGGGATAGCCCAAGCCAATCAAGTTGCCCAATATCTCCAACAATTTCCTATTCAAGCTATCTTCAGTAGCGATCTTAAACGTTGCCAGCAAACCGCACAGCCCATCGCAAAACTCCTAAATTTGCGTGTTCAACAGGACTCTCGACTGCGTGAGATTAATTTGGGCATTCTACAGGGCAAAACATCACAACAAATGGAAGCCGAACAGCCCGAAATCATGGCGAAATGGGCATCCCGCGATATGAATTATCGACTGCCTGATGGTGAGTCCCGTGCTGATTTGCAGGAGCGAATGTATAGTGCTTGGTATGATGCGGTCGCCACAGACAGTGTTCATAACCTACTGATCGTCACGCATGGGGGCTCGATTCGGCAGTTGATGCGTCGCCTATTTGACGATTGGCAACTCCCCACATATGGCATTCCTAATACCTCCATTACCCACTTAGAGCGCGATGAGGAGGTATGGCGACTCATCTCAGAGGGACAGACTCCGCATTTAATCGTTTAATATTTCGTAATACGTGCAGACTGCACAACCGAAAAGGTTCACGGATAAGTCACTTTCCCATAGACTGGAGATGTTGTTCAAAATTTCACAAATATTACATTTTGGATGACAACCTATCTCAAAACAATCAGGAGGGGCGTTTATGGTCGTGGCTAAACCGGAGGGTATTGCAGGCTTAGAGGGGGTGGGGTTGACTCAGGAACGACTGTCGGGTGTCCATCTGCATCACAATCTCGATCCGACCCGACTCATCGAACACATCGTCAATAATGAAGAGGGCATCCTAACCAATCGGGGTGCGATACGAATTCTCACTGGACAATACACAGGGCGCAGTCCCAAAGACAAATATGTTGTTGATGAAGCAACTACCCGCGACAACATCTGGTGGGGAGACATAAATCAACCCATTTCTGAAGCCGACTTTGATGGCTTGCATCAAAAAATCCTCAATTATCTCAGCGACTGTGACCAACTCTACATTCACGATGCCTTTGCCGGACAAGACACTCGCTATCGTCTCCCAATTCGTGTCGTCAGTGAACGTGCTTATCATGCGTTATTCGCGTGGAATATGTTTGTACGCGCACCTGAAGCGGAACTCATCGACTATCTACCCGACATGACCATACTCGCCGCGCCATCTCTCCAAGCTGACCCCATCGCTGATGGGACAAAAACCGAAACCTTCATCACTGTTAATTTCAAGAAACGAATTATTCTCATCGGCGGCACGCTTTACTCCGGCGAAGTCAAGAAGGGTATCTTCTCTGTTCTTAATTATCTCCTCCCACATCAAGGCGTGTTACCCATGCACTGTTCTGCCAATATTGGGGATGATGGCGACACAGCTATCTTCTTCGGCTTGAGCGGGACGGGCAAGACAACGCTCAGTGCCGACCCCTCCCGTACTCTCATTGGCGACGATGAACATGGTTGGAGTGACGACGGTGTATTCAACTTCGAAGGGGGGTGCTACGCCAAGACGATTAACCTGTCTCTTGAAAGTGAACCGGAAATTTATGCGACGACGCAGATGTTTGGCACGATACTGGAGAATGTCCCACTGAATCAAGACCGTTCACCCGACTTTGAGGATACCGTCTTCACCCAAAACACCCGTTGCTCTTATCCCATTCACTACATTCCGAATGCCAGTGATACTGGACTCGGTGGACATCCTGAAAACGTTATTTTCTTGACAGCGGATGCCTTCGGTGTTCTGCCTCCCATCAGTAGACTCTCGCCTGAACAAGCGATGTACCATTTCATCAGCGGCTACACTGCTAAAGTCGCTGGAACAGAACGTGGGGTCACTGAACCGCAAGCAACCTTTAGTGCTTGCTTTGGTGCGCCTTTCTTGCCTCTTCATCCCACCGTCTATGCTGAACTGCTCGCGGAGAAAGTCCTTCGGCACGGGGCGAAAGTGTGGTTGATTAACACGGGTTGGACAGGAGGGGCTTATGGTGTGGGTTCGCGGATGAAACTCGCGTATACACGTCGCATGGTGGATGCCGTTCTCAACAATCAGTTGGATGATGTAGAATATCTAGAAGAACCCTACTTCGGGCTGATGATGCCTGCGCAAGTTCCCGATGTGCCGAGTGACTTGCTCAATCCACGTAACACATGGGCAGATAAATCGGCATATGATGCCAAAGCCAAATCACTCGCGGAGATGTTCAAAGCGAACTTCGAACAATTCAAAGATCAGGCTCATCCTGATATTCTGACAGGTGGTCCACAAGTATAAGGCAACTCGGCAATAAAAATCTCAAGGGTTGAGGTGTATAATGCCTGAACCCTTTTTGTTTTCACTTTAACTAGGAGACTATTTGATTATGGGACGTAAAAAAGTAACTGTGGTCGGTGCAGGCAATGTGGGGGCGACCTGTGCGCATTGGATTGCCACCAAAGCACTTGCCGATGTCGTCTTGATTGATATCGCGCTTGATGGCAAATTCGCGGCAGGGAAGGCACTTGATCTCGCTGAATCGGGACCTGTGATGGGGTTTGATCTCAACATTACGGGAAGCAATGATTATGTACTCTCTGCGAACTCGGATGTTGTCATCATTACTGCAGGTGTCCCCCGCAAGAAAGACCCTGAAACGGGACAATTTCCCAGTCGGGATGAACTCGTCAAGACGAATCAGAAGATTGTTACCGATGTGACCAAGGAAGTTGCTAAGCACTCACCGAATGCCATTATCATCATCGTCTCCAATCCACTCGATGCCATGTGCCACGTCGCACTCGAAGAAAGTGGCTTTGATAGCCTTCGGGTGATCGGGCAAGCAGGCGCACTGGATACCGCCCGTTATAAAACCTTTTTGGCAATGG
>JANQRM010000096.1 GCA_028284565.1 Anaerolineae bacterium
GAATCATCACATGGCAGAACCCTCCACGCTGACACCCGATGCCATTCGCCAGATTGCCGAACTCGCCAAGCTCGATTTGTCTGATGAAGAAATTGAACGCTATGGAACGCAACTCTCCGATATTTTGGCGTATTTTGAGCGTTTACAAACTGTCGATACGTCGCATGTCGAACCTACCGCATCAGTTTTGCCCCTTAAGAATGTTTTACGGACAGACAAAGCTGAATCTGCCCTTTCCCCTGATGATGTAATCGCCAACGCGCCGGATTCCGACGAGAATCAATTCCGCGTCAGTGCCGTTTTGCCCGAATAAACTCGATACTCAAGTGTGATTTTATGACTCAAGCCGACCGCAAACCCAGTCTATTGTTGATTGAAGATGATTTTGATGTCGCTGAAATGCTCTTGCTCTATTTTGAATCGCAAGGCTATGAAACCCATCACGTCGATTTGGGGCAAGAGGGCATCTCCCTTGCTCATGAGGTGTTTCCCAATCTTATTTTGCTTGATGTGATGCTACCGGATATGGATGGCTACGATGTCTGCCATCAACTGCGACAAAAATCACTAACCCGTTATATTCCGATTATCTTCTTGACACAAAAAGATGAACGCGCCAGTAAGGTCAAAGGGCTCGAACTCGGTGCGGACGATTACATCACCAAGCCGTTTGATGTGGATGAATTGCGTTTACGGGTGAAAGGGGCAATCAACCGGGCAACACGCGAAAACCTGCATGAACCACGCACCGGACTGCCAACAGGTCCCCTCATTCAAGAGGAAATTGAACATCGGCGCATGGATGATTATTCCCAATTGCGTTTGACCATCGAGGGCTTCCAGAAGTATATGGATGTCTATAGCTTCTTGGCGGCGAAGGATGTGTTGTATCACACTGGCAAACGCTTACAGAGCGTCCTCCGAGAACACGGCACGCGCGATGACTTCATCGGCATTTACGAAGACGACTTTATTATCTTGACCTGCACGGAGGATGTCCCCAAGTTACAACAAGCCATCGAAAAATCCTTCGAGGAGAATGTCTCGGCATTCTATTCCTTTGCCGATGCAGAAAAAGGGGGCATTGTCATGTTCCCTGATACAGATACCGAAGAATTCATTCCCATGATGACGTTAAAATGTCAGGTGCGGGAATTCTCTAATTAGATAACAGATTTCAGATAAAGATGGTTTTTCGTCTCACTAACTACTGGGATGCGTAGAACTACCTGTAATGCTGTCTCTACAAAATCCATATGATCCTTAAGCTATATGTTATCATTCTGTACTTCCTTATGAAAATCTAGCTTGATTTGTAATAGTTCGTCGTTATCCATACTTCTTGGCGTTCTCGTAACTTGGCAGTTCAAACCTTATTCCACAGATTGCCACGATTCATCAACAAATTGCCAAATGGGAATCTCATAATCGGGATTCTCCCAGTCTTTGGGGTGCGGAATCAGTGCGAGATAAACGGTTCCTGTGCAAGAGGTGGCTAAAGGAAGCAAGGCATCCACAAAGGGCTGTGGATTGACCTGCACCGTACTGACAAAGAGCTTGTTCTCGGCTGAGCCTGCCACCAGCTTATTAAAATCAGAAACGGCGCGCGACAACTCTTGCGATAGGGTCGATTCAATTTGCCAGAGCGATTGTTGAATATAGGCAAATTCAGGTTGAGTCTTCGTCGCCTCGCTGGTTGCAACTCGGCAAGCATGGACATCAAAGAGAAACCGCTTCACCCCAAAGTCCGCTTCGTTTTCATGATTCCCACGATAAAACACGCGAATGTCCTCATCTTTGAGTTGCTGTTGCAAGGTGCGCGCCAGAGTCTTCACCCAAACCCGTCCACGCGCTTGATGAAGAGCTTTCTCCGATGTGCCAAAGACGAGTTCACGGGTGGCTTTGCGATAACTCGTCTCAATTAATTTCCGAATATCCATAGAGGCTAGTTAGTTCGTCGTCACCCGATACGTCAATTCATAATCGACTTCTTTGCGTTTAAAAAATTTAGTCACCTGATTTTGGCTCGATTCTTCCGCTGTGACGACTGTTTCGCCCAAGAAGTCATCATCACCACGCATGAATTCACCTTCGTCCGATTCCCACAGTTCAATTTTTAGGCTGGCATCGTCCGTTTGAATGACAAAATCGCTCGGTTGATAGTCACCAGCGACCATCCCCTCAACAGCACGTGCCTTCGCAATCCGAAAATCATATTGGTCAACTAAATCACTATTCTTTATGCTATCGCTAAATTTTCGCCCCACACCTTTCCATGTAAAAATAATCTCGCCATTTAATTTCATATAGATTTCGTCGCCATCCATCTCTTGCGATGCATGACAATCCAGTGTCATAAGATGCAAGGTAAAGCCCATCAGATACCTCCTATTGCGTCATGGTCATACCAATATTCTAAAACATCGCCCCTGTATTCGCTATGACAGCTCATAAAGTTAAAACTATTGACACATTAGTGTAAATACAGTAAATTAGTTTACAAATCAACAGTTCAACAATGAACTATCTATGGGATCACATTACAAGGGAACAAAAGATCAGCTCCGCGCGCTAAATGCCTATATTAAATTCGTGCGCGCCTATGATTCGCTCAAAACACGCCAAGATCAAAAACGCTCAGCTGGTGATTTAACCGAGACCCAATTCGGTGTCTTGGAAGTACTGTACCACCTCGGTCCACTACACCAACAAGAACTGAGCGATAAGCTCTTGGTCAGCAAAAGCAATGTGGTTGCTGTGATAGATAAACTAGAAAAACGGGGCATGGTCAAACGCCAACGTAGTACAGAAGACCGACGCTATATTCATGTGCATCTGACTAAAAAAGGCAATGAGATCATTACTGAATTACTCCCGCATCATGTCGCAGTAATTGTCGAAGAGATGAGTTGCCTCACACTCGAAGAGCAAGATGAATTAGGACGTTTATGCCGTAAATTAGGACTTAAAGAAGGGTAAAAATTTTTAACTAAATAGTTCACTAATGAACAGTATATTGCGGAACTAAGCTGAATGATGGCTTAAAATGATGATAACTAAGGGTGATTTGATGTCTACAAGTGTAACTAATCCGAGAAATTTAACGCTCTTGGTGGGGAGTACCACAACCGTGCTGGCGGCGACGATTATTTCTCCTGTTTTGCCAGATATGACGGCATACTTTGCTGATGTTCCCGATGTTGAACTGCTCACTCGGTTAGCATTGACCTTACCCGCGCTCTTCATTGCCATTGGAGCACCTGTTGCTGGCTTGCTCTTAGACAGATGGGGACGGAAACCTGTGCTGATTCTCGCGCTCCTGCTCTATGCGATTGCAGGAACTGCCGGATTTATCTTGGATTCCTTGCCAGCAATTCTGGCTAGTCGTGCGTTACTCGGCGTCGCAGTCGCAGGGATTATGAGTGGCTTTACTACCCTCATCCTCGATTACTTCAGTGGAAGGGAATTGACTCAATTTCTGGGTTATCAGGGGGCATTCATCGGACTAGGTGGGATGGTCTTTCTGCTGATTGCTGGCATTCTCGCGGACATTGGTTGGCGTGAACCCTATCTCATTCACTTATTTGCCTTGCTCATCTTGCCGGGTGTGCTGTTTGCCATTGACGAACCAGACGATGCCGATAAACCGAAAAATGATGCAAAAGAGTCATCACATTTCCCAATACGAACCCTCGCACCGATTTATCTAACCGCTTTTGTGGGGATGCTCATCTTCTTTGTCTTTC
>JANQRM010000108.1 GCA_028284565.1 Anaerolineae bacterium
ATTGTGTTCGCAAATCCTGATAGTTAAATATCTCCCCATTGAACACCAGCACAACTGATTTATCCGTGTTGTAAAGCGGTTGGTCACTGCCCGCGAGGTCGATAATGCTCAGGCGACGCATCCCCAGCCCGACATTTTCCGACACAAAATAGCCTTCACCATCGGGACCTCGATGATGAAGTTCTTGGTTCATCGTTTCTAATTGTCGTCGATGGATGATTTGCCCATCTGTGTGGACTACGCCACAAATTCCGCACATAATATGATTGTCAGAATTCAGAGATTAGTGTCAGACACATTGTAGACGCGATTTGATACCTTTCAACCCACCACGCCTCAATCGTATGAAAATGGCTAGATTATGCCTAGCCAAATGCATAGCGGATGCAGTGTTATTGGTCAGTGTCTACGCGACCTACGCGCATCATTTGCATCCCACTTTTGGTTAGACTTTTGTTTGAAAATGCATAGCCAAATTCATCCCCCTTTGACCGTATTTTGTGATACGCTGGAAACAATGACGCATCTAAAAAGCTGAAAAGCTGACGACGAGAGAGTTGATACCGGATGCAACAAGTTAAATCCTCCTTTTCCAAACTATTGTGTCTATACGCAGAAGCGATGGAGGCGGATAAATCGAAAACAAACCGAATTCTTACATATCATCGAAGGCGTGGCAATAAACGGCAACAACCGCCTGCTCCCTTCCCGAAAAACAGTTTGCATTGCCGGCAATAAAAATGGAAACCAACACTTCACAAACGGGATTCAAATATTTGATGGCACACCGAATAATCGCTTGGGCAACCTAACCAAATCGCAACCAGTTGATAAGGACAAGCGTAACACAAAATGATAGACTATGATCTGTTGTTATGAATACGGGAGAACCCCATGAAGACACGCTTGATTTGGCTTATGACACTCTTATGGATTGTGTTTCCGCTGGTTGCACAGGATGGGGAGATGACCACGTACACCGACCCCAATGGTTTTTATACAGCACCGATACCCGATGGCTGGTCGCATGAAGCGAACGGGAATATTGTCCTTCTTCTAAATCCCAGCGCCGATGTTTCCCTCTTCTTGGTCACGGTAGATGCAGATACGAACGAATCTGCATTGGAGGCAGGCATCGCGCTAACCGCGCCTGATGTCGGTGAACCTGTGCAAACCGTTCCCGCACCCTTACCCAATGGGGAATGGCTCCAGAATACCTATGTGGTCGAGTCCGATATTGTGGTAGCAATTGCTCAAGCCCGTAATGGACAAGCCCTCGTGATTGTGGGACGCGGTGAGCAAGCCGCCATTACCCAAGCCAATTCAGATATTCTTGGCGTGATTACCGGCGTAGAATTCGGTGGGGAAGCTCCGACAGTGGATATTCCCTATGTCAACCCAGACTCTTTCACTGAGTCGGAAGTAACCTTTGGTGTTGAAGGTTGGGAATTGCCCGCTACACTCACGACACCCAATGGCGATGGACCCTTCCCAGCTGTGGTACTTGTGCATGGTTCAGGACCGAATGACCGTGACCAATCGCTCGGAGGAAACAAGCCTTTCCGTGACATTGCATGGGGACTGGCGACAAACGAGATTGTTGTTCTGCGATATGACAAGCGCACATTCGTCTATCAGCAAGAACTCGCCATAGTAGATGACTTAACGATTGATGATGAGACCGTCGATGATGCTGTGGCAGGGGTTGCCTATCTGCAAGACTTATCCCAAGTGGATGCGAACCAAATTTATGTCATTGGGAGCAGTTGGGGGGCATGGCTGGCTCCACGCATTGCTGAACAAGGTGGGGATATCGTTGCCGGAATCGGCTTGCTCGCAGGCTTCTCACGCCCCTTTGATGACGTTCTCCGAGAGCAAATTGATTATCTCACTGAACTCGACCCATCAGTTGCTGAAGCCCCCACCATTGTCGGCTTAGAACAAGTCATGACAGCTATGCAGACCATACGCGATGGTGGTGATGCGAGTGAATTATTGGGCAATCAACTGGCATATTGGATGAGCGTGGTGGATTATGACCCATTGATGACTGCCCAGTCACTCTCAATTCCGATGCTCATTTTGCAAGGTGAGCGAGATTATCAGGTGACGATGGAAGATTACCTAGGTTGGCAAGATGTCCTCTTAGAGCGAGATAATGTTCACTTCAAGAGCTATTTCACCTTGAACCATCTCTTCCTCGAATTGGGGGATACAGACCGACTAGCAATTCCCGCGGACTATTTGACGGAAACAGGCTTTGTTGATGCGGAAGTAATACGTGACCTCACTGACTTTGTTCAAACAGGCAATCAGAGTGAGCCGTCAGCAACACCCACACCATCATCATAATTTGTAAGGGCGGTTCGCGAACCGCCCCGACGAGCTATTAACTCTTATT
>JANQRM010000137.1 GCA_028284565.1 Anaerolineae bacterium
TCAAACATGAATTCAGCGAGTGCTTTTGCCAATTCGGTTTTACCAACACCACTGGAGCCTAAGAAGATGAAGGAACCAATGGGACGCTTGGGGTCTTTGAGACCACTGCGGGCGCGTCGAATGGCATCTGATAGCGCAGAGATGGCGCGGTCTTGTCCGATGACCCGTTCTTGTAGAGTCTCTTCCATGCGGAGGAGTTTTTCGCTCTCTGTTTCGAGCATTTGTTGAACGGGTATGCCTGTCCATTGTTGGACGACTTGGGCAATATCATCGACCTCAACAATTTCGTCTAAGGTGTTCTCTTGTTGCCAGACATAACGCTCATGGTCGTATTCTTCTTCGAGCTGGAGGCGTTGCATCTTGCAGTCGGCGGCACGTTCATAATCACGGGCGAGACCAGCGGCTTCTTCCTCCATGAGCATACGGTCAATCGCCTCTTTCATCTCCTTGAGTTTGGGTGGCATGGAGAAGAGCGCGACCCGTAACTTGGCGGAGGCTTCATCAAGCAAATCAATGGCTTTATCGGGCAATTTTCGGTCTGTCAAATAGCGATGGGACAGACGGACAGCTTGTTCAAGGGCTTCATCGGAAATCTGGACGTTGTGATGCGCCTCGTAACGATCTCGCAAGCCATAGAGCATTTCGATGGTTTCATCAATATTCGGCTCTTCCACATAAATGGGGGCAAAGCGACGGTCTAGCGCGCTGTCTTTTTCGATATATTGGCGGTATTCGTCGAGGGTGGTTGCACCGACGGTTTGCAATTCGCCACGCGCGAGGGCTGGCTTCATCATATTAGCCGCATCCATCGCACCACCTGCCGCGCCTGCACCCACAACCTGATGCAACTCATCAATGAAGAGGATAATCTCGCCGTCGGAGCGTTGGACTTCATCAATAGTGGCTTTGAGGCGTTCCTCAAATTCGCCACGAAAACGGCTACCTGCGAGCATCCCACTCAAATCGAGAGCGACAACGCGCTTGTTGAGCAAAATCTCTGGGACGTCGTTGTTGGCAATTTTCTGAGCAAGACCTTCTGCAATCGCCGTTTTACCGACACCAGCTTCACCAATCAACACGGGATTGTTTTTGGTGCGACGGGAAAGGACTTGAATCACGCGCAGAATCTCGCTATCTCGACCAATCACGGGGTCGAGTTTGCCTTCCATTGCCATGCGGGTGAGGTCACGACTGTACTTTTCAAGTGTGCGATAGCGACTCTCGGCTTGAGGGTCGGTCACACGTTGTCCGCCACGAATATCCTTGATGGTATCCATCACACGCTCACGAGTGATGTTGTGGTCTGCCATGAGTTTCATCAACGGCGTGTTGCGTTCGTTGAGAATCGCAAGGAAGATATGCTCGGTGCTGATGTATTCATCACGTAGGCGGTTAGCTTCTTCGTTGGCGAGTTCAATCGCGCGCTTCACACGCGGGGTAATGAAGACTTGGTTCGTCCCTTGCCCATAAATAGCGGCGGTGCGGGGACTCTGGCGGAGGAGTTCGTCGATTCGGGAGCGCATGACGCTCACATCGACGGATAGTTTCTCTAGGAGTTGGGGAATCACCCCGTCAGTTTGTTCCAATAACGCGAGTAAGATGTGTTCACTGTCCACCTGATTATGCCCATAACGCTGGAGAATCTCAGCGGCACGGGCGGCGGCATCCTGCGCGCGTTCGGTAAAGCGGTCAAATCGAAACATTCGATACCTCTACAACTCAGTTCTGTTTGGATATTACCCTATTGTACCGAAAATGGAGTCATTTGCGTGGGAGTCGGTTGAATCACAGACAAGGAGTCCATTTCAAGAAATCTTATGATACCCAACAAATATTAGAATTGTGTCAGTAAGTGATTACGAGAATGTATGATAAAACGCTGCTAGCGCGGTATTCCATTCCGCAAGCCGATGTGAAGATGGACTTGCATACCTCCTGTCCTTATAAAGGCACAGCATCCTATTGGTCGGTGTATGTGAATTGGAACACGCATGAAGATGTAGTGCGGGGCTATCCTGAACCCTTCCACGAAGTCGAGAAAATCAAGGGTTTGGTGTCGTTCTATAATGAAAAGCTCGACATCACTATCGATGGTGAGTTGGAAGTGAAGCCTCGTACGAAGTTTTCATATATTATAAACAACTAGTAAGGGCGTACAGAGTACGCCCCTACGAAATATGGGACAAGGTGATAAATATCAATCCAACTCTGGCGGGAGGACGGTATGCTCAACGGTGAGTTCGGATGTCCCCTCATCTGAGACGGTGTAAGGTGCATTGAAGGTCACGGATTCGATAAAGCAGAGGGCTTCTTCGCCTTCTCGACAATAGTAGAGTGTCATCTCCGCCACCAATTCGCCATCGTCATCTGCCGCAAAGGGAAGGGAGATGGTGGTTTCATAGAATGTCAGGGATGATTCGTCAAAGGCAATGGTCGAGTCAATGAGGTCGTTGATTTTGAAGTTGTCGGGCAGGTTCAAATTGAGGACGAAGGTATTGTCTCCTGCTTGGATGGCTTGTGCTTCATAGACGAGGGTCGTACCTTGTCCCGCATTGCCCCCCAAGATGGTGACCTCGCTGGTTTCGATAGCGAGCGCTTCTGGATTGGTGAATTGCAAGGTGCTGACTTCGCCATTGTCGAGGTCGATCACACGGATGACATGGTTATTGGTGTCGGCGACGTAGAGGTTTCCGTTGGCGTAGGCGAGTCCGCCGGGTTCATCGAATTGCGCTATGTTGGCTGTGCCATCTGTATATCCGCCATTACCCCCCAATCCAAAGGCGGTGAGGGTCGCTTCTTCACCATCCCGAATGACCTTGATTTTGCTGTTGTAGGTATCGGCAATGTAGAGGTCGCCATTGGGAACACCAATGATGCCCAGTGCATGTTGCAGACGATTCACGCCTAATTCGCCATCTACATCCCCAAAGTCGAAGAGGTTATTTTCAGTTGTACCGGAGACAACGGCAACGGTGTCCGCTTCAATATCCGCAACGCGAATGGTGCTGGATTCACTATCCGCAAAGTAGAGGAGACCGTCTTCTAAGTACAAGCCACTGGGTTGGGCGAGTTCGGAGGTGGCGAGGGTGTCATTGAATTGGGCTTCGCGTCCGTTGCCGACGAAAGGTGACAGTACCATCGAGTCGAAATCGAGGGCGTAGATTTGGTGTGTGCCTGCCATGGCGATGTAGAGTTCGTTGTTTTCGGCATCATATTCGACATCCCACGGACTGCGAATGTCGAAGTTGAGGAGGTCGGTGATGTTCGTTTCGAAGTTGGGGATTCCGCGTCCCATATTACCTGTGCCGACGATGGTGGTGACGACTTCTTCGTCGAAGTCGATGGCTCGGATGGCGTGGTTGTTGACATCGGCGACGTAGAGGATATTATCGACAAGTGCCATGCCCTGTGGTTGGTCAAAGGTGGCAGAGGCAAAGTCACCGTCATCGAAACCACGTTGTCCACTGCCGATGGTCATGAGGACTTCGTTGGTCATTAAATCGGCGACGACATAGCGATGGTGATTGGTATCCGCAATAAAGAGGCGATTGGATGCTTCATCTGCCACGACTTTGCCTGGAAATAACAACGGTGTGCCGGGGTTGCCTGCGCCTTCAAGGGCGAGTTCGATAGGTGTGCGGTCTATGTCGTCTTGTCCTAAGCCATCGTAATATTGAATCATGGCGGAGAGGTATTGGTCGAAGGCTTCAAAGGGAATCTCGCCGGATTGCATGGCGACGACATTCCCGCGAGGGTCTATGATGGCAACGGTGGGCCAAGCGCGTGCGCCATAACTGCGCCAGACCAAGAATTCATCGTCGTTAATCACGGGATGGTGTAAGTCGTAGCGTTGGACAATTTGACGCAGATTTTCGGTTTGTCCTTCATTCTCGAATTTGGCGGAATGGACTCCGATGACGACGACTTCTTCTGCGAATTCTTCTTCGACCTGTGCGAGGACAGGAATCATATGGATGCAGTTGATACAGCCGTAGGTCCAGAAATCGAAGATGACGATTTTGCCACGTAAGCCATCCATCGTGAGGGGATTTTCCACATTAAGCCAGTCGAGGGTGGGTGGAAATTCGGGAGCTGGCACTTGCCCGACAAAGCGTTCATCGGGTTCGTCTTGTGCGCCGACAATACCTAGCCCCAAAATGAGTAGTGCAATGATCAAGCTGAGGCTTATCCAAAAGCGGTTCTGTTTCATGTAATAAAACCTTTTTCTATAGATTCCAAGTTATACGGAGTATAGCCCTCATTTATGAAGAGAACCTGAACGAGATATTGCCAAAGTGCGACAACGTAGAGATTGTTTGCGTTGCCAATCTTTATCTAAAAATAAAAATGGCGGGGCTAAATCTCTGAGATTGTCAACTTGAGCAACCTATTTTGTGTCTCGTAATATTAAGTAAAATATTAAAATCTGTAAAAAATGATTGCGTTATCTACATCGTAATAGTATCTTTGTTGTGATAGAGAGGGTCTATCTTCATACTTTTCCCCCTTTTCGTGTTTGATTGTGGATATATGGAGCTTTGTACTCAATATGGTTGACAATAAAACGGTGTTTAGCACGGTTGAATTTGAACGATGGGCAATTAATGCCAAGGACGCAACTCTCTCCCCTCAAGAAAAGTTCCTCATTGAAAGTTTTTTTGAAAAAGATCGCAAAACTATCGAAGCTGGCACAGGGGGTGGACGAATTTTACTTGCATTGCAGAAGATGGGCTACACACAACTGACAGGCTTTGATTTTGTGCCCCAAGCCATCGGCTTAGCCCGTCAATATGATACTAGCTCCACGATTCAGTTTGATGTGGGCGACGCAACCCAACTCCAATATGCTACAGGTTCGTTTGAACAGGCTATCTATTGTGCGCAGTTATTGTCGATGATTCCTGATGAAGAGGCTCGACGCTGTGCATTACAAGAGTGTTATCGCATTTTGAAGCCGGGAAGTCGTGTCGTGTTTTCTGTACTATGTTTTGAGTCTCGCTCACAATCGACCGTCCTCAGCCTTTATCTCAACTATCTGCGTTATTTGCGTAAAGTGTCACGCTCGTCGCAGTCAATACAATCACAGCCTTGGTTAAAGCTCGGCAACCGTCCTAATCTTGGTGCGCTCACCGATCAATCTCCCCATAATTATTGGTATCGTATTGATGAATTTGCCGAGTTTGTTGAAGATGGGGGGTTTAAGATCATCGGGATGGGGACCATGGCTCAGTTGCGTAAGGAACAATTTTTTCAACCCCATGAGATGAAAAAGCGAGAGAAGCGTGGATTCTTATACGTTGTTGCCGAAAGCGTATAAATAAATGTGATGATTGTCGTGAGGTCTTTTTCATTGTTAAGCTAAATTTTGGGCATGTTACAGTTTGTAGTATAATTGTCGCTTAGTTGAATTAGAGGGGTGTTTGCGATGGTGTGTTATATCCCCTGTTTTCATCACTAATTGCAGATGTATGGAGCCTCGAATTGATAATGGTTGATAACAAGGCGGTGTTTAGCACAGTTGAATTCGAACGCTGGGCGATTGATGCTAAGAACGCAACCCTTTCATCTGAAGAACAGTTCCTCATTGAAAAATTTTTGGATAAAGATCGTAAGACAATTGAAGCTGGCACGGGTGGTGGGCGAATTCTACATGTGATGTGTAAACTGGGATTCTCCCAACTGACCGGTTTTGATTTTGTCCCAGAAGCGATAGACTTAGCCCGCCAATATGATACCAACTCCTCAATTCAATTTGATGTGGGTGATGCAACCCAACTCCAATATGCCGACTCTTCATTTGAACAGGGCATATATCTACAACAAATTTTGTCTTTGCTTGGAGAAGAGGATGCTCGTCAACGTGCTTTAGATGAGTGTCATCGCATACTCAAGCCGGGCAGTCCTGTCTTGTTTTCTGCCTTGTGCTTTGATTCGCGCGCTCAATCTGGTATCCACAGTGCCTATCTCAGATATTTGCGTTATTTTCGTAAAGTGTCACGCTCGTCTCAGTCGATGCAGTATCAACCGTGGTTAAAACTTGGTAATCGCCTCAATTTCGGTGCGCTCACCGATGCATCGCCATATAATTATTGGTATCGTGTTGATGAATTTGCTGAGTTTCTTAAGGATGCGGGTTTTACGATCATTGGGGTGGGGACCGCTCATCAGTTGGGCAAGCAACAACTCTATCAAGTTGATGAGTTGAAAAAGCAAGAGATGCGCGGTTTCTTATATGTTGTTGCTGAGCGCGTATAAATATCTGTGACGGATTATCTTCTCTATGCTATCAATTGCATAGCTAAAAGCCTTCTATTTGAGGGATGCAGATATTGATTGTTCGGGAACCCAACTTCAAGACAAGGAATGTGTCTCGACAATGATGAGAACTTGATGTAATTGACTATTCTGGGTCAACCTATTCTATTTGGGTTTATTATCCCAAAATCTGTCTCTATAAGAAATCTAATGGAGTGGAGACAGGGACTATGCTATCATCAAGTGATAATCAATAGTCAATCCACACAGAAAAGCTCCCATGATTCATCTTCTTCTGATTCGGCATGCGGTCAACGATTACGTGAAAACAGGCAAACTCGCGGGTTGGACTCCGGGGGTGCATCTGAATGAGGATGGCAAAGCTCAAGCCGAAGCTCTAGGGGAACGGTTGGCAAATGCACCACTGAAAGCTCTCTATGTAAGTCCGCTAGAACGCACGATGGAAACAGCAGAAGCTATCCAAGCGCATCATCCCAATCTGAGTATTACGATGAATCTGGAAATTGCAGAAGTCCGTTATGGAGATTGGGAAGGTAAGAAAATCTCGGAGTTGCGTCGGCGGAAGATGTGGGAGGTGGTGCAAGAGTATCCTTCTCGTGCTTATTTTCCGAATGGCGAGACCATGCGTGGGGTGCAGACGCGAATTGTAAATGAGATTGAACGGCTGGTGAGTCAACATCCGAATGAGATGATTGCGATTGTGTTCCATGCGGACTTGATCAAAATGGCACTCGCGCATTATTTAGGGATGCATCTCGATTGTTTCCAGCGGATTGCGGTCTCTCCTGCGTCGATTAGTGGTATCCAATTGGGTCATAGCCGACCTTATATTACGACGATGAATGATACAGCACATTTACAAGCCTTAGATGACGCGCGAAGCAAGCAACAGGCACAAGAAAAGAACGGACAATAGGCAAACCGCTTATGGCAGACGATCTCGAACTCAAACCAGTGGACTTTATCACCCTTGGCACGGTGGGTCCACGAGGGAAACGCATCTTTCACCTACAGGCAGGCAAAGGCGAGCAAATCCTATCCTTTATCATCGAAAAAGAGCAAGCATGGGCATTGAGTGAGGCTGTGCGGGAATTGCTGGATGATTTGGATGAGCAAAAGGAAACAGACACTGAAGCTGATTTCACACATCTCAATATGGAGTTGCGTGAACCGATTGAACCCTTGTGGCGCATTGCTCAAATGGGCTTGGCGTACGATGAAACAGACAATTTGATTCTGTTAGTTGCTCAAGAATATGTGGCGGGGGAATTTGATGAAGAGGTGGATGATGATACGGCTCAGCGCGCTCGCTTGTGGTGTACATTGCCACAAATGCGTGCTTTAAGTGTGCATTCTTTGGACACAGTTCGATCGGGTCGTCCTGATGTCAAACAAAACGGACGGATTATCTACTACTGGACTTAAGCATGTCGGAGACGTTTACGCTTTGCGCCGCTACAGACCTCGAATCACCCTATGCAATCGCCTTTGACGATGCGGTAACGTTGCTGGAACAAGGACGTGTCGAAGAAGAAATCGGCTTGATGCGTTACGGGTCAAACTACACCTTCCTTGTCTCGGTTCAATACAAGGACACGAAACTCCTTGCTATCTATAAACCTCGACAGGGTGAACGTCCCTTATGGGACTTCCCTGATGGTACGCTCTGTCAGCGTGAAGTGGCGACCTATGTTACAGCCGAAGCCTTGGGTTGGCGTAATGTCCCGCCGACGGTGTTGCGAGAGGGTCCGCGTGGGATTGGCTCCGTGCAATTGTTTATTGACCATGACCCGCAACTGCATTACTTCACATTTGATGAAGCTGTTTTACCGCAGATTGAAACGCTCGCCTTGCTCGATTCGATTGTTAATAACGCTGATCGTAAAGGTGGGCATTGTTTGCTGGATGCGAAGGGACGATTGTGGGGGAGTGACCACGGCATGACCTTCAACACGCATCATAAACTGCGTACTGTGATTTGGGATTTTTCAGGAAAGTCAATTCCGGAACATCTATCCAAAGACCTCAGTAAGTTTTGCACAATCCTCGAAGATGAAACACACCCTGCTCACTGTGCATTGAATGAATTGCTCTATCCGATGGAGGTGAAAGCCCTCAAACGTCGGGTGGAGCGATTAATTGCGACTCAAACCTTTCCGCGCCCCGGTCCGGGTCCTAATCGTCCGTGGCCACAGGTATAGGGCGTACTGTAATTCGTTAGCTTGGGAGCAAGTTTGATCAATTGTGGTAACCGCATTGTGGTTCTTATTTTTGGGAATTTTCCTATTGAGATTGTACTCAAGTACTTCGTGTGAAAGCTAAGACGCCGCTCTTAGTTTTCTGAGTGTTCGTAGCCTACGGCAAATTCTTAGGGTTCGTAACTCGACCAGAATTTATCTGGTGAGGATAGGTACTAACTTTTTCAACAGCCTGCATTATGGTTGTTTAAATGAGAGGTTGTATCCCAACGCATTAACAGTAGCCCTGTGAGGATTCCAAAGGTGAGGGGTCCGAGTGAGCAGAGAATAGGAATGCTAAAGGGTGTAAAAAGAGATAAGGGCGCGCAGAGACATCCAGCTAGTACATTGATGAGTATCCAGATTCCATAGGGTGCGTCGGATTCTGAGGAGATGACCCATGCTTGTGAGCTACCCAGACACAAGCCTGCAATCGCCCCTGCCAGTAATAAGGGTAGATTTGTGCCGGAGACGGTGAATAAGATTAAGAAGAGAATGCCGAGTAGTCCATTGAGCAGAATCGCTATCAAACTTCCCAGCGCGCTCATGCCAATCCAACGACGTGGAGTCAGTTGCGATTTGAGATAGATTGCGGATTGGGCTATCCCGACAATCCCACCGACGACTAATCCTCCCAGTAAAATCCCGATAAAACCGAATACCTTTATCAAGAGTGCGAGAGTGTAGAGTCCGAGTGTCCAGCCTAGCATATTCGCCAATGTCCAGCGTAGGATAAAGGCTAGACGGGGATAGTCCTCGAAGAACTCAGCTAGGGCAGTCATCGGTTGGTGCGGGGATGGGGAGATTGGGTGTAGTAATCGTCGAAGTTGTGGCGTTGTTTGAGTGTGAGATAGCTGGATTCAATATGAGTGACGGTCTCGAAGTCGAAATCGACTCGCATTTCATAGGCATCTTCATTGGTTGCACGGTAGTAGTTGCGCTTGAGACCGACTTCCCGAAAGCCATATTTTTGGTAGAGAGATTGTGCCACCGTATTACCCACCGCGACTTCTAAGACGAGGTAGCTTGCATTCAACGCAATGGAGCGTCGCATCATGCCGACGACTAATATGTCGCCATAGCCTGAGCCTCGATAATCTTCATGCACGGCGATGGTGCTGATGTGGGCTTCATCCTCAATTTTCCATAAACCACCATAGCCCAAAACAGCCGTTGGCGTTGAGAGGTTAAAGCGGTCTCGGAGTTGTTCCAACATGCCTCGAATGCCTTCTGAGTAAGTGGGGCTTGGCATGAGGTCGGGATTTTCGAGGACGGTCATATGACTGACGAGGGACTCGTGTATTTCAAATTCGTAGGATGTGCGGGGCCAAGGTGCATCGAAGGAATCATTGTCGATGGCGACGACGGTATCTAGGTCACGCGGTTGCATATAACGAAGAATAAGGGACATCAGCTTAACCCGGTGCTTTCATGTAGACGGGTAAGACAGATGCGGGAGCAAAGTCGGACTCATCTCCTGCTTGCAAGCGTCGCCATGCTTCTTCTGCAAGGAATCCGGCTCGCCGTAGACGATGGGCAGTGGGGATGATGGTGATAGGCAGGTCTTGGGCTTCGTCTGATTGCAGTGCCTCCCAACCGACTTCGTTGATTTCTCCTGTGAGATATGTGCGGTCTTCAATGGCTTCGAGAAGTTCCTTCCACGATAGTAAGACTGGGTCGTTGTGTGCTTGCCAACGTCCTTTTTTCCCACGAAAGGTTTGGGCGATGATACGTCCGCGCCCTGCTTGAACCAATGCAATAAGTTCGTAGCCTGCACTGTAGAAGGGTTGGGCAAGCGCGAGTGTTTCCAGTGTCGTGACACCAATCAAGGGAATATCACGTACAGAGGCGATTCCTTTGGCAAAGGCGACACCAATGCGTAAACCTGTATAGGAGCCGGGACCAATCGACACACCGACTGCTTCTAAATCAGATAGGGTCACTTTTGATGTTTCGAGCAATTGTTGAAGGGTGGGTGCGAGTAAGGCGCTTTGTTGGCGGTCTCCGTCGATAGAGTATTCCGCGAGAATTGCCGACTGGTGATAGAGGGCAAGGCTGAGAATACGGGTGGCGGTGTCAATAGCTAGGAGCATGGGATAAATGGAGGATAGTACTGATTGATACTTGTAGGGGCGTACAGCTGTACGCCCTTACACATTTGCATTATTTGTAGAAATTGGTTGGTTATTATCATCATGTCACCCCTGCCCAAAGATGACATCACGGAACTGGGTGATGAGGTGTTCATAGCGTTTCCCGGCGGCTTCAAAAGCGAGTCGACGGCGGGTGGGTTCAGGTACCATGAAATCAATCCACAAATGATGGGGGGGCAACGCGGATTCGATGTTTTCTGCCCATTCGATAAGCAGAATACCATTGCTTTCGAGCATATCGTCCCAGCTGATGCCATCCGTCTCGGATTCGTGCGTCAGGCGATAACAATCGAGATGATAGAGTAAGGTATTATCCTGTGGATGCCGATGCTCATGAACAAGATTATAAGTTGGACTTGTTAGACGAGACTGCGCGCCCCAGCCTTGTCCGATACCTGCTGAGAAGACGGTTTTGCCTGCACCCATATCTCCCGATAAGCAGAGAATATCACCTGCTTGTAGGAGTTGCCCCAAGCGTATGCCTAAGCGTTCTGTTTGTTCAGGGCTGTGGCTAGAGATGTCGAGTTCGCCGTCGCGTATGATTGGCACAAAAGACCTCATGAGATGCTATCCAGCCTCCCATTATACACAAAGCGACGACCTTTGCTGAATTCCCAATCATTATCTCAAATTTGGTGAAACCTGTGCAAATAGACAGGGTATCCCCTATAAATCCTCGTTTTGTCAGTGGATTCTCATGTGCTACAGTTTGAGTATCGTCGACGATGAGAATGCTCAAGATGTCTGATAAGTTCAATCGTGAATTGGAACAGGAACGCCGTCGCTTGGCACAACGTTTGGAGCATGATGTCATTGCTTCGTTGAAACTCATACAAGCACAAACACAAGCCTATTCCCAAGCCTTGTCAGGCAATCCTCAAGCGTCGATGGTACTGTCGGTTTTGTCGAGTTTGCTCCAACAAACCATGCAAGTGCACGTCATCTACAGAGCCATTTACATCCGACGATTTTGGAAACATTAGGCTTGGAGTCGGCTTTAGAAGCCTTAGCCAGTGATGAGAACCGTCTCTATGGACGACAGATTGCACTCAAGTTAAATCGCTTGCCGAATCGTCTGCCAACGGATATGGAGTTTGTCTTGTTTCGGGCGATACAAGATTTGATCGAACAAGCGACTAGCCAAGCACATGCCAATCATTTTGAAATTCACTTGCAATCGCATAGTCAACGGGTGGAATTGAGCTATGTTGATAATGGTACATGGGAAGCGACGAATACACATCTTATCAAGAGCTTGCACCAACGCCTGTTAGACATCGGTGGCGGTATTCGCGCAGATGTTCAAGCGGATACTTCACTACAGATTACTCTGTTCTATGTCATTCAAGAAATGGCTGTCTTGACCCCGCGTGAACATGAAGTGCTGACGTGGGTGGCACAAGGTTATACCAATAAAGAAGTGGCTGTTCAACTGCACCTGAGCACACGGACGGTCAGCTTTCATCTCGACAACATTTTTAGCAAACTTGATGTTCATACTCGCACAGAAGCGACTCTGATTGCGCTAAAGCGTGGTTGGATACAAACCCCGAAATCATAAGGAGAACAATCATGTCACAAAACACACTCGATTTTGGTCAATTAACCGACTTGATGAGCGACCCACATATCGTCGATATTGCCATCAATCGTTACGATCAAGTGCAAGTCTGGCATTCAGAAACAGGACGCACTACAGTTGAATCGCCCTTCCAAAATGAGGCAGAATTGCAGGCACTGGTTCAACAGTTGGCAACACAGGTCAACCGCAAAATCGGTTCTGATAACCCGGTAGTGGAATTACGTCTACCCGATGCATCGCGGATGTTGGCGATTATTCCACCGGTTGCCACCTACGGCACAGTTTTGAAAATTGATAAGCATTTTGAGCCGACGATTTCGTTGGATTGGGCAGTTGATATTGATGCGATGTCTCAGGCGAGTGCCGATTTCCTCAAGGCGGCAATCCAAGTACGCGCGAATATTGCCATTGTGGGCGGTTATCGTTCTGGCAAAACGACGATACTCAATGTGCTTGCTCAGCAGATTCCTGAAGGCGCGCGCATTATCGCCATTCAACCGACGACCCCGCTTACGCTCTCTCAACCGCATGTGGTTTCGTTGGAGAGTCGTCCAGCCAACTTAGAAGGCAAAGGCGCGATTACGAATTGCCAATTACTGGGTATCGGCTTGCGTCTCAATCCTGATCGTTTCGTTATTGGCGAATTGGATGGAAGTGAATTCAGTACCTTAGTCCGAGCCTTAAACTTAGGCGACTCCGCTATTTTCGCTATGGAAGGGATTCATCCGCGTGATGCCCTCAATCGTCTGGAATTGATGGCTATTGGCGCGGATTTATCTGCGCCTCTTCTGACAGTACGTGAACAGATGGCGCAGGCACTTGATCTGATTGTGCAGATGCATTTTACAGATGAAGGTTTGCGTCGGATGGTTGGAATTTATGAGGTCAATGGGTTACAAGGTGATTCGATTGCCTTCACCCCATTGTTTGAGCGTGCGAACTATTCGGCGGAGAAGTCACTTGCTCCTATGCAGAAAATTCCGTATCTCTATGACCGCATACAGGCGCATGGAATTGAACTTGACACAGCTGTTTTTGATGTCGATGTTTCTTGACAAGGAATTATATGACAGACTGGAAGCGAATTTTGACTTTCTATGAAGTGATGTCCCAGCGCGATGATAAAGTCTTATCTGAGTTTGGAGAAAAGATGTACACTCTTGTTTCCGAGATACGGGATACGACTGAGTTTCATCATTTGGTTGCGGGAACAGCGATGTATAGCTTCTATTTATGCGATGAGATTGAAGACCCACGGTGTCTGCATATATCGTGGGAAAATCAACAGTATCGATTGTCGTTGAATAACTTCAACGATATTGATTATGAAGCATCAGAAAATGAGGTAGTATCCATCATTGCAAATCTTATGAATCTGACTCTCTGACTTCTGTTGTCTGAAATCTGTTATCTAACTGCCGAAGAGCTTCATCATATAGTCCATCGACAAGCCCTGTGCTTCGAGGTGGACTTTAAGTTTGCGTCGGGCATCGTGGATGAGTTTGTAGAGGGCGTTGCGATTCGTCCCCATGCGTTCTGCGACGACATCCATAGGGACACCTTTAATTGCCACAGCGACGAGAGCTTGGTATTGGCGTTCTGTGAGGGCATCTTTGAAGGCATCGTCAATGAGTTGAAGGACATTATCGCGTTCTGCAAAGGTTTCCGGTGTGGGTTGGCGGGGGGTATTGGCACTAGCTGTACCGGGCAGTAATTCGCCGTCGGCAGTGAGTTCATCAAGGCTAAAATCTTTATAACGGGCGCGTCGTAAATCACTAATGGCTAGCCGAACTGCAATCTTATTCGCCCATGTCGTAAAACGACTCTCGCCCCGAAAATGTTCGAGGTTGTCCATAACGCGCAAGGTGGCATCTTGGGCGAGGTCTTCTGCCATCTGGGTGAGGTCTTGG
Source organism: Anaerolineae bacterium (assembly GCA_028284565.1). Next base: position 14,159 of record JANQRM010000137.1, read on the forward strand.
GTTGATACAGAACGTAAATCACTGCGGTCTTGGCTTAGGTAGAAGTAGATGCTTTTTTGTAGCCGTTGGCGTAAATCGTCGATTGCTTGGGCTTGGTTGGGCGAATCAGGTTGGAGTTCTTCTAACCATTGGTCATTGGTGCGGTCAGCCATAGAGACAATACCGTTTCAGGTCTATTCATCTGCAATGTAATCGCACCCGATTATAACGAACAACTGGCTCAGGAGATAGGATTTGCTGGACTGGTTGGACTGCTAGCTGAATTGGGAGGACTTGATGTGGTTGAGGTCGGGCTAGAACCAAATTCGAGGCGAACCACGAGATGCCCCAAGCGAATATCATCTCCGTCCCGCAAGACACGAGGTTGCTTGGCGACGAGTTTTTGCCCATTGAGGTAAGTTCCATTGACACTGTCATTATCGACGATGTGCAATGCGCCATCGCGCAAGATAACTTTGGCATGTTGGCGGGATACACCTTTTTCCATTGCCCCACTGGCTGTCAAATCCACTTGGGGCGCGTCGCCGGTATTGGGGTCTTTGCGTCCGACGATGATTTCTTCCATTTCGGCGGCTTCGATGATAAAGGTTTGGCGTGTGTCAACCACATGAAGGGTTAGGGTCATATTTTTGCCAAAACGGGCAGACCCCCACTTGGGAATCCCTTCTTCAAAGTCGGTATCTTCTAAGGCGCGGGTTTCGTTGGCGGTTTGTAGATTGACTAGGGGCGTTCCGCAGTAGACACAAATCTGCTCCCCTTCATTATTCATCCGTCCACAACTAGGACACTTTATCACCTTTTGCCTCCGGCGTGGGTCTTACTTTATAGACAATGCTCTAGGCTGGTTGATTAACACATTGGGTTAAACCTTTGTTTACTATACATGCAAAACCTTGCAAAAGCAATTAAGGTCTAGCGAAACATTAACCTGCCCTCAGATTGTCCAATTTCGTATCGCAATATTTCGTCTGAATTTGTAGACGGCTTATCATGGAGGAACGTTTATCGTGAATAACCGACCCCCCAATCCTAATGAACCGCCCAACAAGCGCGGTTCTCAAGAAGAAGGTGAATCGGGACAACCCCAATCCCCCTTCTCGAATCCCAATGCTCAGCGTATGTGGCTGATTATCGGGGTGATTGTACTGGGATTATTCGTCATTTTGTTTAACCCACCGGGACGCTTTGCTCAATCGGAACGGGTCCCTTTGAATGTGCTGGTCGCAGACATTAATCGGGGCGAAGTCTCTGAGATTTTGGTGCGTGGCGGTACAGACGGTCTCATTACTTATAATGATGGGCGTGAACGACAAATCTATGTCAATCCAAGCACGACTCTTTACGAACAATTGGAACGACTCGATGTATCGAAAGAGCAGTTGCAAAATGTGAAATACCTAGAAGAGCCGGGGGATACTTCGTCTGCCGTTCTCTTGCAGATTGTGATAGGTATCGTGCCGATTTTGATTATTGTCTGGTTCTTGTGGCGGATGATGCGCTCTGTGCGTGTCGGGCAAGACCAAGCCATGAGTTTCGGGCGTAGTCGTCCCAAAGTCTCGCGGGATATGGAACGTCCACAAGTGACATTTAGCGATGTTGCTGGTGCAGAGGAAGCCAAAGAAGACCTGCGGGAAGTGGTGGAATTCCTCAAAGAACCTGAAAAATTCATCCGCCTTGGCGCGCGTGTGCCAAAAGGTGTGTTGATGGTAGGTCCTCCCGGTACAGGTAAGACGCTGATGGCGCGTGCCGTTGCTGGTGAAGCAGGTGTCCCCTTCTTCAGCATTTCTGGTTCTGAATTTGTGGAAATGTTCGTCGGCGTGGGCGCATCCCGTGTTCGTGACCTGTTTGACCGTGCTAAGAATGAAGCCCCGTCGATTATCTTTGTAGATGAAATCGACGCCGTAGGTCGGCATCGTGGTGCGGGCTTAGGCGGTGGACATGATGAACGTGAACAGACCCTCAATCAAATTTTGGTGGAGATGGATGGATTTGATAATGACACGAATGTGATTATTATCGCTGCGACAAACCGCCCCGACATCCTTGACCCGGCTCTGCTCCGTCCGGGACGTTTTGACCGCAAAGTGGTCATGGACAACCCTGATGTGCAAGGTCGTCAAGACATCCTTAAGGTGCATACTCGCGGTAAGCCTTTGGCGAGCGATGTGGACTTGGAAGCGATTGCCAAGATTACAGCAGGCTTCTCTGGTGCAGACCTTGAAAACTTGGTCAATGAAGCCGCTATTCTTGCCGCCCGTCGCAATAAAAAAGCCATCAATATGAGCGAGATGCAAGAGAGTATGGAACGGGTGGTGATGGGACCGGAGCGTCGTAGTCGGGTGATTTCACCGGAAGAAAAGTTGAAAATTGCCTATCACGAAGCTGGACATGCAATTCTCTTCCATCTATTGGAACATACCAATCCCGTGCATAAAATCACGATTGTCTCGCGGGGTCGTGCGGGTGGCTATGTCATGCCTCTGCCACAGGGCGATAGCTTCCTGAAGACCCGTGAAGAGTTCGAGGATGACATCACTGCCGCGATGGGAGGACGTGCCGCCGAAGAGATTATCTATCAGCAACTCTCGACAGGCGCACAGATGGACTTGCAACAAGCCACCTCGATGGCACGGGCGATGGTCACGCAGTTTGGGATGAGTGAAGTCCTAGGTCCACGTGCCTATGGCGGTGGGAACCAACAAGTCTTCCTTGGACGCGAATTGTCATCCCAACGTGACTATAGTGAACACTACGCCGAACAGATTGATAATGAGGTACGGGTTATCTTACAGACTGCCTATGAACGGGCGAATGTCCTGCTGAATGATAACCGCGATAAGATGGAAACGCTCGTCGAGATTCTGATGGAACGTGAGACGTTGAATTCGGAAGAATTTGTCGAAATCATGGAAGATCGTTTTGGGAAACCAGAACCCCCACCATCTTTTGATGAATTTGAGGATGCCTCTGACGAGGAATAAGTATCACTAAAATAAGGGTAGGCAAAAGCCTGCCCTTTTAGATTCACAATTAATATTTTAGCACTTGCCAATTACTTTTATATCGAGAATGAGGCTAAGGTTCTTTCATAGCCTCGTCGTTCCAATAAAAACTCAACTTTATTCAAGGTATCAAACTGAACAAACTTCGCACGGGATCGACTAAATGCCATTAAGGTAATCAGCCGATTAAGTTTGTTTCCTGCGATGACATAAGCATATTCTAGTTGCGGGTGATGCATATAGGATTGTGTTTCACGTAATTCCTTGGCGGTTTTATATCCAGTTTGTAGACTGTTTGCATTAATCACAATATGCACTCTTACCTGAGAAGCATCCAGAATTTCCACCACTTTTTGGTTGATAGCGTGTAATTCCTCTGAGTTTATTTGCCCATTGAATTCCAGATACAAAACCTCTTTGTTGGCATACCAACAGAGCCGATGTGTCATCTGTTCTTCAATCATCTTCGGTTACCCTTTTGTGCATCAACTTATATCAGGCGATCAAGTTCTCGTCCCAGCTGAGTCCCATCAATTGGTTTTGGGAAATAGGCAGTAAAGCCAGCTCGTAAAGCTTCTTCACGCAATTTGGAATTATGAAATGCCGTAATCGCAATGCAAGGCAGATGTTGAGTGATTGGATTATCTAAGACCTCACTTAATAACTCCCAACCATCTTTTCCGGGCAAGGCTAAATCGATGAGCAAGGCATCGTAGGGTAGGACATCTTCAAACAAAAGTGTTGAGGCTTGCTCTCCATCATCGGCAGTATCGACCTCAAATTTCAGATGTTGCAGAACCGTAGCCACCATTTCTTGTCCATCTGGATCATCTTCTACAATAAGGATACGTTTCATCTCCATGTTCATTCTCCTAAATATTTAAATACTCAACGAGTTCTGGAATATCGACCAAGAGCTTGACTAAATCGTCCATAAATGTATCTACTGTCAAGGGTTTGGTTAGATAGTTATGAAAACCCGCGAGGATCGCCCGTTCTTGATCGCCAACCATGGCATGTGCAGTGAGAGCAATAACGGGAATTTCGGATAATTCACGATCTTTTTGTACAGCGTCAATGAATCCCCAACCATCCATCACCGGCATCGAAATATCGGAAATAACAAACCGCGGTTTGACTTGACGGACGACTTCTAAACCTTCTTGACCATTGGAGGCAGTATGCACATTGGCTCCATATTCGAGCAAAATGATTTCGGCAACTTCAAGGCTGTCTTCTTCATCATCTTGTACCACAATATCCCAACCAACGAGTAAGTCTTTCGGTATCGCTTCCATTAGGCTACTTCTTTCTGCGTTGCTTCATCAGCTTGCATGGGGAGAAGCACGGTAAAGGTGCTTCCTACCTCGACTTCACTTTCTAATGTGATTTGCCCTCCCATCTCGCGCACGAGTTTTTGGACAATGGCTAATCCTAAGCCTGTCCCACCATATTTACGAGTTGAAGATTGGTCAACTTGACGAAATTCATCGAAGATATAGTCTTTCGCATGGGGCGGAATTCCGATACCCGTATCGGTCACTTTCAATTCCATTTGGCTCCCATGCCGTTGCAAGTCGAGGGTGACAGACCCTTCTTCAGTAAATTTGATGGCATTCCCGACCAAATTAATGGCAATTTTAGAGATGGACTCTTCATCACCATAGATGGTTTCAGGTAGATTTGGATCGACATTGACTTCAAACGCAAGATTCTTATTATCAGCTAATATACTCAGGCTGCCGTGCCAAGTGTTTACCATCTCTTGAGGAGACATGGGTAGGTAAGCGAGTTCTAAGCGACCTGATTCAATACGTGACAAGTCCAGAATATCGTTGATTAAACCGAGTAAACGGTCACTGTTGGCTTGAATTTTACCCAGATAGCGTTCTGCTTTATTGTTAAAATCGACTCCTGCCATGCGATTGAGCAAGATACCAGCGAACCCTTTAATGGCATTCATGGGGGTGCGTAACTCATGTGACATCATGGACAAAAATTCCGATTTGAGGCGAGAGTTTTCATTGGCAATGCGTTGTGCAGTCAATGCCTCATCACGTGCTTGGCGCAATTCAACTTCACGTTTTTGAACAGCATCAGCCATCTCATTGAAAGTCTTGCTAAGTTGCCCGATTTCATCCTTGGAATGAACCTGAATACGTTGACTCAAATCTCCCTTGGCATAAGCATGTGCAACTTCAGCTACGATATTAATGGGTTTGACAACTCGTTGAGCGATACTCACTGCAATCAAACTTGCGATAACAAGTACCGCAATCACAGATGTCACTGCAAAGTTCAACAAATCATTTCCTAGCTTGGTTGCTTCACTAAAGTCTTGCTCTGCCACAATAGTGAAGGTCTGATTACCTAGATTCATCGTCCGTGAACCCAAAATGACATCTTCACTCGATAAGCCTTGAACCCGTCCATCTGTTTCAGGTATTGCAAATCGTGTTTCTGCCAATACCACCGATGGATTGGGATGAGCAATGACTTGTTGGGTGCTATCAACCACATAGGCAACTTGTTTCGTAGAGAAATCAAATGAAGCAAGCACATCCCATACGGGATTAAGGCGTAAATCGGCAACAATAACCTGATCTATCTCGCCTGAACGTAAGTTCAATACTGGCACATGAATGGTGATAATTGGCTCATGCGTCGCATCATCAAAGCGTATTGAACTAAATTGAACTGAAGCATCTTCATATGACACTTGAAGTCCATTCAAATCATTGCCACCATCAAAATAGCGATTGACTTGGAGGACTTCATCACCATTTGGCGTTAGCAAATAGAGGTTTTGGAAGCCGGGGGTTTGTGCAAGTAGATTCGACAAAATACTGCGCTGTTCATCTTCAGAAAGACTGATGAAGTTCAAGGTATTGTCCAGCAAGGTAAGATTTGAGACATGCTGGTTGACATATTCTTGAATTTTGGACTCCACTGCGCGACTGGTTTGTCGTTGCGAGGTCAGTGCTGCATCTTGTAACTTCGCAAAACCCTGATTGGTGATAAAGATACTGATACTAATGATGGGCAACAAAGCAATACCAATCAAAACGACAGTGAAGCGTGTTTGCAAACTTGTGAACATCGTAATGTCCTATTATGGCGATTGATTAGTCTTCGTCGGGACGAATGATGTCGTTGGCTCGACCCAAGAAATCATCTGAGATTTCAAGATTGGCGGCTTCTGCCGTTTGCAGATTAATCGTCAGATAAAATTCACCAATCTGGATGGGAACCTCCCCAACTGGTGTCCCTTCTAACACTTGATGGACTAAGTTGGATGCTTGGAATCCATTCGCATACAAATTGGGTCCGAAAGTGAAGATGGGTCCTAAGTGGGCGCGAGAAGCGTGGGTATGTGGAATCCCTAATTCAATTGCCTTCTGTGACCAATTGGCTAATAATCGACTAGCTACCACGACATCATTTGGTGTAAAGATTGCATCGATACCTTCTGGTAAAGTATCTATTGCCGATTCGACTTCTTCACCTGAGGTAAATTCTTCAACAACCAGTTCTACTCCTAAATCTTCGGCGAGTGGACGAAGCAGTTGGAGATCGACCTGTGTAGTTGCGTCAACCGCTCTGCTAGGGATATACACTTGTTCAACATCGGGAAACATTTCAATCAGCAACTGAAAACGTTGAAGAGTAACGGGACCAATATCAACGCCTGTATAGTTTCTACCGGGTTCGGCGAGACTCTCCGCTAGACCCAACTCTACAGAATATGGGATGATGGCGGCAACAATGGGAATCGTATCTGTCGTATCTGTAGCAACAAGGGTTGCTGTGCTGGTGACTGATAAAATTAGGTCAACGTCTTGCTCGACATACGATGTGGCGGTATCGGCTAGTTCAGCACCTTCTTCGGCATAGATATAAGTAATATTTTCACCCTCTGTATAGCCAAGTTCTGTCATCCCATCAATAAAGCCATCAACAGCAGGCTGAAACGAGCCTCCACCTGCGACGAGTATACCGACTCTAAATTGAGATGCTTGTTCGTTATTTTCTGTGGTGTCTGATGCAGATGCTGGGGAACAGGCGACAAAGATGACAAGACTAAACAAAATGAAACCAAAGAGCATTCGACGCTTATTCATTTTTCAACCCTCACATGATGTGCTTACTCCTATCTTTTAGTATATGGATGAAGTGGACGTAAAGAATTAAGATTTAACATTTCCACAATGTTTTGGGGGCAAGATAATCAATTCTTGGATTGGCAGGGCTATTGCTGAGGAATCTTAAGGCTTGATGTTAATGAATGTCTTCTGCGGCAGGGAGGGTGAAGGAGAAGATACTGCCCTCGCCCAGCGTGCTTTCGACTTTGACCTCGCCACCGAGTTTTTGCACGATGCGTTGGACAATCGACAAGCCTAAGCCGTGTCCTTGTACGCGCACCTGATTCAAGCGGGTGAAGGGGGTAAATACAGAAGCGAGTTTGTCTTCTGGGATACCTTTGCCATTGTCTTTAACCCAAAACTTGACCATGCCATCGGGTAATAAATCAGAACCGAGCCAAATGTATGGGGGTTGTCCACCATACTTCATCGCATTGCTGATGTAGTTGACCCAAATCTCTTCAATCCAGCCGGCATGTCCCATCGCAGTATGCCAAGTAGAACGGTCTGGCTTCTCGATGGTGGCACTGTATTGATTCGCCATATAACTGAGCCGTTGCAGGGCTTCCTCTACAATGTGTTCCGTATCTAAGCGTTGCATATCGACATTATCTGTATGACGCATCTCAGAGAGCATCAGCAATTCGTCGATAATATTAATCATCTTCTCACTGGTGCGGGAGATGGTGGTGAGGTACTCCTTCATCTCCTCATCACTCATCGACATAAAGCCGGTTTCCAACACATTGGAGAAGCCCATCATGACCGCAATGGGATTTTTCAGGTCATGGGCGACGGTATGCGCGAAAGCATCCAACTCAGCATTACTGTCGATGAGATCTTGTTCCATTTGTTTGCGTTCTGTGATGTCGGTGATGACCCCAAAACTGCCGCGATATTGACCACTGGAAGACATGACAGGTGTGGCGGCGACCAAGGTATAAATGGGGCTCCCATCCCGATGTTGGAAGGTAAGTTCGTAGTTTCCACTGGTGCCTTGATAACGTTCCTCCATTTGCCTATCTAGTTTTTGTATTTCATCGGGCATCACGAACTTTTCGATGGGCGCGCCCACCATTTCTTCACGCTCATACCCCAGCATATAGCAGAGTTTTTGGTTGACGTAGGTGTTGATGCCCTCTTGATTTTGTATCGCCAAGCCTTCTTGCATCGTTTCTAGGAGGCGACGGTAACGGGTTTCGCTATCGCGGAGGGCTTTTTCGAGGCGATTGCGCGGGGTGACATCCTTAATGATGAGATAGAGTAAATCAGCTTGCCCCATATGGAGATGCCCCGGATAAATCTCGACATCACGAGTTCGTCCATCGGCCCGACGATGCTGGTCCAAAAAATAGACACGGTGCTTTTGGTGGGCTTGTTCAATACGCTGTTGGACATTGATTTCGTCGGAAACTGTGAGGTCGTTTAGGGATAAGGTCCGGAGTTTTTCGCGGTCTGTGGCATAGAATTGTGCGGCGGCAGGGTTGGCATCGACAATAGCATTCGTTTCCGCATTGATGATAAGTTGCACCGCCGGATTGCGGACAAACATCTGATGATAGCGGGCTTTTTCGCTGAGATTCAAGTCGGCTTCTTTTTGGGTATCGGTGATGTCTTGTCCAGTACTGACGATATACGCGACGGAGCCATCATCGCTGGTTACCGCTTCATTCTGCCATTTGATAGTACGACGTTCACCTGATTTTGTCGGTAGGGTGTAGACGGTTTCTTTGACGAGCAGGTCTGGACCGAGCAAAGGGAAGGCTTTCATGAAGATTTCGGCATCGCTCGCCAAGATCGCGGGAATTTCCCATATAAGATGATTAACCAAGTCGGCTTCGGGATAGCCACTTAATTCCAAAAAGGAACGATTACAAAATAGGAGCATCCCTTGGGAATCAATGATAACAATCGGCGCATGAATCTGATGATATAATTCAAAAGACACCTGCGAAATTGAATTCTCGCTCATCTTGCCTCAATATCAGTCTGATGATGTTACCCTACACACATCATCTATCATACAGTCAGGCAAGCAAAATGGCAAAACCGATACGGATTTTTATCTCAGTTTACACAGTTTCCCAAACTCCCTCTCCATTGAGGATGCGCGACAATTGTTCTGGGAATCGCTCAGAGTCGAGGGGTTTGCCGATAAAGCCATCAAAACCATGTTGATGGGCGACATGCATCTCACTCACGTGAACAGTATAGGCAACAATGGGTACGTTCAGAAAATCTGGATTGTTTTTTAGCTGATCTAATATCTGAAAACCATTGAGCATGGGCATCTCTAAATCAAGAAATACCACATCAACCGGTCCAAGATTTATTAATACATCATCTAAACGGCGTAGGTCGCTAATTTCAGTCGTATCGACATTTTGACCTTCTAGTAAGCGAACCAATACTTGAATGTTTCGTGCGTTATCATCAATGATCAGTGCGTGTTTATGACTCATGAGTTTCTCCTTATCTAACTAAAATGTTCGCCAGCATGCCAAATGTTTTCGCCATTCAATATGCGAATCAATTGGTCTGGGAATAATTCGTCATTAATCGGCTTGGCAATAAAACCAGAAAAGCCTAGCTTCTGAGCTTTGGGAATAGCACTTGACGGATCAGAGGCAGACACAGCAATAATAGGGATGTGATTATGGGTTGAGATTTCGCGGATTTGTTCAAAAATCTTGAAACCGTCGTCGCCTGTAGGGAGCATGAGATCAAGAATGATGAGATCAATATCATCAAAGGTCTTCATCAAGAAGGTTGTATCCCGCCCCCATCGATCAAATTCAACCTTCGCCCCATGTGTGCGTAGCAATATCTGATAGACGGTTCGATTCATCAGGTTATCTTCTACGATGAAGAACCGCTTTCCTTTCAACTTCGGTTCAAATCTGAGTTTGGTTACAAATTTATGATTCATGGTGTACTTCCGTTCTCTCTTAGCTGGCGATATGCCAAATATGCTCCCCAGATAGGATTTGATGAATCGAGTCTGAAAATGTATCGGCATTGATCGGTTTGCTCAGACAGCTATCGAAGCCTGCTTCACGCAATTGTTCGACTTCTTCGTTCATGACACTTGCTGTTAGGGCAACAATTCGTGCCTGTTTGAACTGTTCTGAGTTCCTTAGCATTTCTAAGACTTCAAATCCATTGTATGGTTTCATGTGAATGTCTAGCAAAACGACATCCGGTGTCGGTGAGAGCGACTCAGCACGCGAGAGGACATCATCACTGTCTTCAAATATCGTCACATGCTCATAACCCAGACGACCTTTAAGCAGTAT